>NZ_JBOGDB010000150.1:0-5502 GCF_050701515.1 Mycobacterium sp.
CGCCAGACGCAGCGCGGCGCGCAACGGCCGTCGCGCGTCGCTCGGCCGCCCATTGCGGCGAAGAGACGCGCCCAGCGCGCAGAGTGCGCGGGCCTGCTCGAGGCGCGCCTCGGTTTCCGCCAGCACGTCGGCCGCGTCGGCGAGCGTGCCGGCGTCGTCGTCGACCTGTCCGGCAACGGTCAGGGCGATGCCGAGGTCGCGAGCGGAGCCGAACGTGCGAGCCCGCTCGACCTCGGCGGCCGCGCACTCGCGCGCCTCGTCCTCGCGGCCCAGGGCCAGCAGCGCGATCGCGGGCGAGGTCGGCCACGAGGGCAGCACCGGGTTGGTCCACGAGTATTCGACGTCGCGCCGGTGGGCCTCCATCCGGTCGGCCAGCGCGCGCTCGGGCTCGCCCTGCTCCAGGCGCAGCCGCGCGCGGGAGCGCTGCAGATAGTTCGTCGTCGCCGCGTCGGGAAGCGGACCGTCCAACCCGTAATCCTTGAGCACGGCCTCGGCGTCGCGCAGCCGGCCCTGCTCGATGAGCGCGATGACCAGCGACGCCGCGCCGGTATTGATGCCGAAGCGCATCCCGAGGCGCCTGGCTTCGAGTCCCGCCCGGGCGTCTTGCTCGGCCTCGGCGAGCCGGCCCATTCGCTGCAGTGCTTCGGCGCGGCAACACCGGCTCAGCGCCACGCCGAACACCGAGCAGCGCTCGCCGGCGGCGTCGATGGCGGCGGTGAAGGCGTCCGCGGCCGCGCCCAGATGGCCGCAGTTGGTGAGGATGGCCCCAGTCATCGCGAACGTCGGCGCTTCCGCGCCGATGAGGTCCAGCAGGGCACCTTCGCCCAGCGCGCGCTTGGCCAGCGCGGCCGCCTCGTCGGCGCTGCCGACCGCCAACTCGTCGAGAGCGCGCGCGGCAAGGGCGAGCCGATCGCCGCGGGTGCGCGGCGCGACGGGGACATCCCGGAAGCGGGCCGTGTGGTTGCGGGCAAGGCATGCTCCGTCCGGATTGGCGACCGTCACCAAGAGAAGCTCGGCCTCCAGCTCCAGCCCAAGCTCGCGCTCGCGATCGGGCAGCTCGGCGATCGCAGACAGCAAGCTCGCGGCGGCTTCGCCGCCCCGCTGCGCCACCAGCAGCACCTGACTGAGCCTGCGCGCGATATCCGCCCGCGCGACGGCGTCGCCGGTGCGCGCGAGCGCCTCGGTGAACGTGTCGATCGCCTCGCTGGTGTGCCCGTTGAGCGCATCGGCCTCGCCGAGCGCGACCAGAACTGCGGCGCGCAGCTCTGAGGGCGGCGGCTCGGCACAGGCGCGGCGCAGATAGGACACCGCAGTGTCCGGCGCGGCGTGTGCGAGTGCCCGTTCGGCGGCGCGCACGAGCCTGTCGGCCACCCAGCGATCCGCCGACGGGTCGCACTGCAGCAGGTGCGCGGCCACGGCGTCGGTGACCGACGGGCCCGCGGCGGCGGCGAGCAGCCGCGCCGCGCGGGCGTGCATCCGCTCGCGATCCGACGGCGCGATCTCCTGGTAGATCGTCGCGCGCACCAGCGGGTGGCGAAACTCCAGCGGCCTCTCGCGCGCGATGAGGTCGGCATCGCCGAGTAGGTCGGCGGCGCCGGCCACCGCACCGACATCCATCTCCACCAGCTCCGCCACCGCGCTTGTGTCCGCGTGGCCGCCGAGCACGGCCAGTCCCCTGGCCACGGTCGCGGCCTGGGCAGGCAGGGTCGACAGGCGCAGCAACACCAGTCTGGCGACCCCCTCGGGCGCCAGCCGCGCGAGCGCATCCGCGCTGAGGTCGCCGCCTGCGGGTGCGCCGGCAACGGTGAGCGCTCTGACGAGCTCCGAGACCAGCAGCGGGTTTCCCGCCGTGGCGTGGAGACAGGCCTCGACGAGATCGGGATCGGGCTCCCCCGCCAGGCCGGCGAGCAGCCGCCCGACCGCCCGCTGACTCAGCGCCGCCGGTCTCAGCAGCCGCGCGGTCGGGTCGGTGGCGAGGATCGCCAGCAGGTCGTGGTGGGCGCCGGGCTCACGCGGGCGGCAGGCCACCACAAGCGCGATCGGCAGGCCGTCGAGTCGGCCGGCCAGGTGGCACAGAAAGCGCAGGCTCCCGGCGTCGGCCCAGTGTGCGTCGTCGATGGCGACCAGCACTGGGCCCTCGGCGGCGATCTGAACCAGTGCGCCATGCAGCCCGTCGAGCACCGCGAGCGTCGCATCGCCCAGGGCCAGGTGCGAGTCCGCAGCAACCGACGGCGGATCCTCGTCTTCCGCGACTGCGGGTTCGAGCATCCGGCGCACCACACCGAAGGGATATTCACGCTCGAGCACCCCACCGCGCGCGGACAAAACCCGCAGCCCCGCCGCGCGTGCCCGTTGTTGCGCGGCGGCGAGCAGCACCGTCTTGCCGATCCCGGGTGCTCCCTCGATCACGGCCAGCGCGCCCTCACCGGCAGCCGCCGCCACGATCGTTTCGTCCAGCGCACTCAGCTCGACGTCGCGCTCCAGCAACCGATCGCCGTCTCGGTGCATCAGAGCTCTGACTGTACGGGACCAAATGTCGGTAGTCCTCCCGGATGCAGGGACTCTTACCACGTCGTTAGGTTTGCTGCAGCGTGCGGGCCCGGCCACCGAAGTGTGTCTTGTCCAGGTATCGGGACACATGTGTCATGGCTGGGATATGTCGCTCAGAGATGGGTTCATGCCGAGGCGTTTCTGATCAGGCAGAAGGGCATGACGATGGCCACCACCCATCAGCACCGGCTCAGCCCAGCAACATCCGGCAACCGTAAAGCGGCGGCGCGCCGCGGCCCGCGCAGCAAAGAAGTCACAACCCGTCTGCGCGACCGCGCTCCACCACGGTTGTGAGTCGGCAGTATGCCGTCACGTAGCACGCGTGCTACACTTCGGGTGTGACTAGAGAGATCACCCAACGTGAGTTCCGCAATAACAGCGGCGAAGTTATGCGCCAGCTTGACCGGGGCGAATCCTTCGTGGTGACCAGGAATGGCGTCCCGGTCGGCGAGCTTTCCCCCCTGCGTCATCGTCGGTTCGTCAGTGCCGACGTGGCTGTGGCCGCGTTCAAAGGCGCGCCGCGCGTAGAGTTCGACCGGTTGCGAGCGGACCTCGATCGGACCGCCAGCCAGCAGATCACGCCCCATGGTTGAGGCTGCGCGTGCGTCGCAAGGTCTCGTCGACACCTCGGTGGTGATCGACCTGGATCACATCGATGCCGGGCAACTCCCAAAGGAACTGGCGGTTAGCGCCCTCACCATGGCTGAGCTCGCGGCCGGTCCGCACGCGACGGGTGATGCCGTCGAGCGAGGGCGACGTCAAGATCGTCTACAACGAGCCGAGGCCACCTTCGACCCGCTGCCGTTCGACGGGAACTCTGCCCGTGCGTACGGACGCATCTACGCGGCGGTGGTCGCTACCGGGCGCAAGGCGCGCGGCCCCCGGGCCGTCGACCTGCTGATCGCGGCCACCGCCCTAGCCGCCAACTTGCCCCTCTATACGCGCAACACCGACGACTTCCGCGACATCGAGCAGCTCCTGACCATCATCGGCGTCTGACACAATCCCCGGCCAATTTCGACGGCAGCTGTTGGCGCCCAGCGACATCGAGCTTCCGCAGGCGCGCCCCGCAGCCGCGCGCCTGCAGAAGTGCGCGTCAGCAGCCAGCGCTTGCCCGAAGTGTGCGGCTGGCTTGGTGTAGGCGTGCTCGGGGACAAGCGGATGATCCGGCGTCGGAACGCGCCGCGTGGCAGCGTGTGAATGTTGTCGAAGTTGATGACGCAGTCGCTTGGCACTCCGTCGTCGTTGGCGGTCAATGCAAGCTCCGACACCAGTCCCCTGCGGGTGCGGGTCAGCGCCGCGACGACGACCGCGCCGATGCGGTCTGCGATCGGATCTCTGGTGAGGACGAGTACCGGCCGGTCACCGCCAGGGGGTTGCGGCGAACCAGAGTTCACCGCGCCGCATCGGCCCAGTCAGCCCAGTCCTCGGCGGGCCCCCAATCGGCGATCTGGGCGAGGGTCGACGCCGACGCGCGATGGGAGCGGTGAGGTGCTGTCATCGCTACCCGTAGCCGACGACGCAGCAGCCTCACTCGGCGACGTCGGTGATGGGTGTGCCGAGGGAGCGGTGAAGATGTCGTGCAGGTGCCGCGACAGCGCCTGCATGCCCGGCGGCTGGGCACGAAAACCGATGTAGCCGTCGGGACGAATGAGCACCAGGGCTTCACCGCGCGCGCCGTAGCGGGAGTGCAACGCCTGACTCGGGTCGAGGATCAGCGGACCGTCCCAGCCCAACCCGTCCGGCGCGCGATCGGCCGGCACGACCAGGTATGGTGCGACCGGCCCGACGTCCAGCTCGGCGACCCGGCGGGCGATCGCGGTCGCGGTGGCCAGCGTCTCTGGGTGCGGCTGCTCGCAGCCCAGGAAGCACAGCAGCACATGCTCGGCACCGGCGAGCACCTCGAACAGCCGGCGGGAACGCCCGTCGCTGAGACGGATCCCCGACACGTCCGGTGCCCGATCGCCGGCGTGCGGTCCGCGGGCAAAACTGGTCCAGGCCGCCAGCTGGCCACCATGGTCGCTCAGACCGGCGCGGGGCAAGGGCGCGCCGGACTCCTCACCGACGATCGGGCTACCGCGATAGCTCCACGTCGTCTGCGACTGGTCGCGAAACGCCCGGTCGGTGACGCTGTCAAAGTTGGCCAGCAAGGACAGCAGATGGTTGCGCAGTTCCTTGACCACCGGCTGGCGCAGGCTGGCCAACAGATGGTGCCGGTTGGAGACATTGAACAGGTTCTTCACCACCCCGCCGCGCTCGGCATCGTAGCTATCCAGCAGCCGCGGGGCCGCCGCACCGGCGAGCACCAGGGCGAGTTTCCAGCCCAGGTTGTGGGCGTCCTGAATCCCGGTGTTCATTCCCACCCCGCCGACCGGGCTGGACAGGTGCGCGGCATCGCCGGCCAGCACCAGCCGGCCCCGCACCCGCCGTGTCACCGCCCGCTGGTGCACCCGGTAGATGGTCGACCAGACCGGGTCGCTCAGCCGGCCCGCAATAGAGCAGTTGCGATCGAAGAAGTCCTGCAGCTCGGCCAACGTCGGCTGTTCGCCGTTGCGGCTCGCCGCGCCCGGCACGATCGGCAGCGGCCCACCGAGCTGCCACCGATCATGCGGCAACGGTTGGCACGTGATCTCGGTGAACCCGCCCACCCCGGACATGAACGCGTACTGCTCGTCGGCCGGCACGTCCCAGTCGATCCGGACGTCGCCAAGGATCCACTCCTCGGGGTACGTCTTACCCTCCAGCCTGGCGCCCATCGCCTCGCGCACCGTGCTGTGCGCCCCGTCGCAGCCAATGACCCAGCCGGCGCGGATGCGCTGGATGCCCCGCGGGCCGCGCACCGACGCGACGGCGCCGTCACCGTCGGCGTCGATCGATTCGACGCGCGACCCCCACTCGACACCGCCGCCCAGACTTGCGAGCCGCTCGCCGAGCAGCCGCTCGGTGTGGACC
>NZ_JBOGDB010000151.1:0-11922 GCF_050701515.1 Mycobacterium sp.
GTTCGGCGTCCCACTCGTCTGCTGGCTCGACCGGTTCGGGCAGTTCGGCGACCGGGACGGTGAACCGGTCGTGCCGCCGGCGGTAGTGATCGGCCAGCTTGTGCCGCGCCACTCCGATCAGCCAGGGCACCGTCATCGGCGGCGGAGCTTCCTTTCGCGCGGCGTCCATTGCCGCCAGAAAGGTTTCCGATGTCAGGTCTTCGGCGGCTCCGCGGTCACCGCAGCGTCGGACGAAGTATCCGTACACGACCGGCAGTGCGTCGTCGTACAGCGCCAACAGCGCCGTCGGAGCGTCGCGCTGATCTGAGCTCACACCCTTATCGTCGCCGTTGGGGCCCGAACTCCGACGCCCAATCAAGAATTCTTCTAACGACCACGTCGGTCCAGTGCCTTCAGCCCGTCGCTCACCGTGTCGAAGGCATCGCCGAGCGCTTGGGCCAGCGACACGGACTCGTCGGCCAGCCAGTGCTCGTAGGCCGACAGCGCCACCCCGAGCATCGTCCAGGCCACCGTCTGCGGCACCAGGTCGCCGGCCTTGGCGCCCAGCCTCCCTGCGACGAACGCGGCGACCACCGCGCGCCACCCGGCATACATCGTCATCGAGTAGGCCTGCAGCGCCGCGGTCTGCAGGATGACGCGCATCCGCTGCCGGTGCCGGGCGGTTTCCGCCTCGTCGAAGTTGTTGAACGCCAACAGCGCTGTCCGCAAGGCGTCGCCGATCGGCACATGGGGGTCCAGGTCGTCGAGCAGATCGCGCATGTGCTCCAGATGCGCGTCGAAATCACCCCACGGCAGCGCGTTCTTGGATGGGTAGTACCGAAAGAGGGTGCGGCGCGCGATCCCGGCGGCATGGGCGACGTCGTCCACGCTGACCTCGTCGAAGCCACGGGCGGCGAACAAGTCGATGGCGACATTGCTGATGTGGTCCCAGGTCGTGGAGCGACGCCGGCCCACCCGGCGCTCGGAACCCGGCCTCATATCAACCCCACGCTTCCGTTCTGGCACTCGATGCCATATTATTGCGATCTCGATCACAATTGTCGAGATCCTTTGCAAAGAAAGGTGCGGCAGATGGAACCGAATGAGCAGGCCGAGACGGACACCGAGCTCGTCACCGAGACTCTGGTCGAAGAGGTGTCGATCGACGGGATGTGCGGGGTCTACTGACCGTGACGTTCGATCCGGACGTCAGCTGGCGGCTGCATCATCAGGTGGCGGTGCGGCCCGAGCCTTTCGGCGCGCTGTTGTATCACTTCGGCACCCGCAAGCTGTCGTTTCTGAAGAACCGGACCATCGTGTCGGTGGTCAACTCGTTGACTGACCATCCCGACGCCCGATCCGCTTGTCGCGCCGCCGGAATCGACGACGCGGCGCAGGCGCCGTATCTGCACGCGCTGGGTGTGCTGGCGCAATCGAAGATGCTCATTCCGGGGGAGGACCGATGACATCCACGCAACCGGTGCCCCGGCTCGTCGAGCAGTTCGAGCACGGGCTTGATGCGCCGATATGCCTGACCTGGGAGCTCACCTACGCCTGCAATCTGGCGTGCGTGCACTGTCTGTCCTCGTCGGGTAAGCGCGATCCGCGCGAGCTGTCCACCCGGCAATGCAAGGACATCATCGACGAGCTCGAACGCATGCAGGTGTTCTACGTCAACATCGGCGGCGGCGAACCGACTGTGCGGCCGGACTTTTGGGAGCTTGTCGATTACGCCACCGCGCACCACGTCGGGGTGAAGTTCTCCACCAACGGTGTGCGCATCACGCCCGCGGTAGCAGCCCGGCTCGCTGCCAGCGACTACGTCGACGTGCAGATCTCGCTCGACGGTGCGACCGCGGAGGTCAACGATGCCGTCCGGGGGCCCGGTTCGTTCGCGATGGCGATCCGGGCGCTGGAGAACCTCGCAGCGGCCGGGTTCAAAGACGCCAAGATCTCCGTCGTCGTCACCCGTCACAACGTCGACCAGCTCGACGAATTCGCCGCGCTGGCAGCGCGTTACGGTGCCACGCTGCGCATCACCCGGCTGCGTCCGTCGGGCCGCGGTGCCGATGTCTGGGACGAACTGCACCCGACTGCCGAGCAGCAAGTGCAACTGTATGACTGGCTGGTGGATCGCGGCGACCGCGTGCTCACCGGCGACTCGTTCTTCCACCTGTCGGGGCTCGGCGCGCCGGGAGCACTAGCCGGGCTCAACCTGTGTGGTGCGGGCAGGGTGGTCTGCCTGATCGACCCGGTTGGTGACGTCTATGCCTGCCCGTTCGCCATCCACGATCGCTTCCTGGCCGGAAACATCTTGTCCGACGGTGGTTTTGACAATGTGTGGAAGAACGCTCCGCTGTTCCGTGAGCTGCGGGAACCGCAGTCGGCCGGGGCGTGCAGTAGCTGTGGTCACTTCGACAGTTGCCGGGGTGGCTGCATGGCCGCCAAGTTCTTCACCGGCCTGCCGCTGGACGGACCCGATCCGGAATGCGTCGAGGGTTACGGCGCCCCGGCTCTGGCTCGCGAGCGCAACAAACCACGACCGAGCGTCGATCACTCTCGCGGCACCAAATCCGGTCCGGTGCCGCTGAAACTGACGGTCCGTCCGCGCATTTCAGATGTCGCCGCCGGTGCGGCTCCGGCCCGGCTCTGCAACGAAAGTCCGGTCTAAGTCATGGCGCGTGACACATGGTTCGAAACCGTGGCCATCGCCCAGCAGCGGGCCAAGAAGCGACTGCCCAAATCGGTGTATGCCGCGCTGATCGCCGCGAGCGAGAAGGGCATCACGGTAGCCGACAATGTCGAGGCGTTCGGCGAGCTCGGCTTCGCGCCGCATGTGATCGGTGCGATCGAGAAGCGCGAACTGTCAACAACCGTTATGGGCCAAGATATTTCACTGCCGGTGGTCATATCTCCGACTGGAGTTCAGGCGGTCCATCCCGATGGTGAAGTGGCGGTCGCCCGGGCCGCTGCTGCACGTGGCACCGCGGTGGGGCTGTCGTCGTTCGCCAGCAAACCCATCGAGGAGGTGGTGGCCGCCAATGGCAAGACGTTCTTCCAGGTGTACTGGCTAGGTGGCAGGGATGCGATTGCCTCCCGGGTCGAACGTGCCCGCGCGGCCGGTGCCGTCGGCCTAATCGTCACCACCGACTGGAGCTTCGCGCACGGCCGTGACTGGGGCAGCCCCAAGATCCCCGAGCACATGGACTTGCGTACGACGGTTCGGATGCTTCCGGAGGGCCTCACCCGGCCACGGTGGTTGTTGCAATGGGCGAAGACTTTCCGCCCGCCGGACCTGCGGGTACCCAACCAGGCACCGCTGGGCGAGCCTGGACCACCGTTCTTCGCCGCATACGGCGAGTGGATGGCCACGCCGCCGCCCACCTGGGAGGACATCGCCTGGCTCCGCGAGCTGTGGGGCGGACCGCTCATGCTCAAGGGTGTGATGCGCGTCGATGACGCCAAACATGCTGTCGACGCGGGTGTTTCGGCGATTTCGGTGTCGAACCACGGCGGCAACAATCTGGACGGGACACCGGCGTCGATCCGCGCCCTGCCGCCCATCGCGGAAGCGGTGGGTGACCAGATCGAGGTGCTGCTCGACGGCGGCGTCCGGCGCGGCAGCGACGTGGTGAAGGCGCTGGCCCTCGGTGCGCGAGCGGTCATGATCGGCAGGGCGTATCTCTGGGGGCTGGCTGCTGAGGGTCAGGACGGTGTCGAGAACGTTCTCGACATCCTCCGCGGCGGCATCGACTCGGCGATGATGGGTCTTGGTCGCGCCTCGGTGCACGATCTGGTCGCCGGCGATGTGGTGGTGCCGCCGGGCTTCATCCGGGCGCTGGGCGTGCCGGACGCCTGAGCATCGGTTCGCCTACCAGCCAAATTGGCGGCGAAGAACCCATGGCAGGAGACACCGACGTGAGTAGCCGAGAAGTGTCGCGGCAAATTCCCGGAAAACAATATCTCCGCATGCGCCAACAACCGGCGCACGGCAGGTGAATTCGTCCTACGATCGGCGGGTGGCTTTCCTCAGCGAGCTTGGTAACTCAACCTCGAGGCAGCTGCACAGTCTGTCACCCGCGTTGGTTATCCCAGTCGGTTCAACCGAACAGCATGGACCTCACCTGCCGCTTGACACCGACACCCGGATCGCCGCAGCCGTCGCGCGCGCGGTTGCTGAGCGGTTGGCGCAAGCCGATCATGACTCCGGCTGGATGCTCGCGTCGCCGATCGGTTACGGAGCCAGCGGCGAACACGAGGGCTTTCCCGGCACGGTGTCGGTCGGCACCTCCGCGCTGCGGCTTTTGCTGGTGGAGTTCGGCCGATCGGCCGCGAGCTGGGCGCGCCGCCTGGTCTTCGTCAACGGGCACGGCGGCAACGTCGAGGCGCTGGCCGAAGCGGCCGCGCTGCTCAGGTTTGAGGGGCGCAATGTCGGATGGTGCTCGTGCAGCGCGGAGAGCGCCGACGCCCATGCCGGACACACTGAAACGTCTGTATTGCTACATATTTCACCGGACGACGTGCGGACCGACGAGCTGGCCCCGGGCAACAGCGCCGCGCTGGCCGAGCTGATGCCGGCGATGCGCAGCGGCGGCGTGGCGGCGGTGACCGCGCTGGGCGTGCTGGGCGACCCCACGACGGCCACCGCAGCCGAGGGAGCACGCCTGTTTGCCGAGATGGTGGACGGATGCGCCGGCCGCATCATGCGCTGGACGCCCAACCGCGACGGGATGCTGCTATGAACCAGCCGCGGCTGCCCGACGGGTTCGCCGTGCAAGTGGATCGCCGGGTGAAGGTGCTTGGCGAGGGGTCGGCTCTGCTCGGCGGATCCCCCACCCGTCTGCTGCGGCTGGCTCCCGCCGCGCAGACCATGCTCAACGGCGGCCGGCTCGAGGTGCACGACGCACTCAGCGCGCAGGTGGCCCGCACCCTGCTCGATGCCACGGTCGCGCATCCGCGGCCGGCCAGCGGCCCGTCACACCGCGATGTAACTGTCGTTATCCCGGTGCGGGACAACGTTTCCGGAGTACGCCGCCTCCTTTCGGCATTGCGTGGCATGCGCGTGGTGGTAGTGGACGACGGCTCTGCCATCGCGATCCAGGAGGCCGACTTCTCGGGCATGCACTGCGACGTCCAGGTGCTACGCCAGCCGCGCAGCAAGGGGCCGGCGGCTGCCCGCAACAAGGGAGTGGCGGCATGCTCCACCGATTTCGTGGCTTTCCTCGACTCCGACGTCGTGCCCCGGCGGGGCTGGCTGGAAGCGCTGCTCGGCCACTTCTGCGATCCCGCAGTGGCTTTGGTAGCACCACGCATCGTCAGCATGGAGCAATCCGACAACCTGGTGGCCCGATATGAGGCGGTGCGGTCATCGCTGGACCTGGGTCAGCGGGAAGCGCCCGTGGTGCCGTACGGGACCGTTTCCTACGTGCCAAGCGCGGCCATCATCTGCCGTCGTACCGTGATGAACGAGGTGGGCGGATTCGACGAAACGCTCAAGTCCGGTGAGGACGTCGACCTGTGTTGGCGGTTCATCGAAGCCGGGGCGCGGCTGCGGTACGAGCCGATCGCATTGGTCGGCCACGATCACCGGACACAATTGCGAGAATGGTTCGCGCGCAAGTCATTCTATGGCGAATCGGCGGCGCCGCTATCGGTTCGTCATCCCGGCAAGACGGCGCCGCTGGTGATTTCCGGATGGACGTTGGTGGTCTGGATCCTGCTGGCCATGGGCTCCGGGATCGGCTACCTGGCGTCGATGGTGGTGGCGACGATCACCGGCCGACGGATCGCGAAGTCGCTGAATACCGTCGAGACCGAGCCGAAGGAAGTAGCGGTGGTCGCCGCACAGGGCCTCTGGTCGGCCGCGTTGCAGCTAGCCTCGGCGATCTGCCGTCACTATTGGCCGATCGCGTTGATCGCGGCGCTGTTGTCGCGGCGGTGCCGGCATGCGGTGCTGGTCGCCGCGATCATGGATGGCGTAGTGGACTGGGCGAATCGTCACGGCAACATCGACGACGACTCGAAGCCGGTCGGGTTTGTCAGCTATCTGCTGTTGAAGCGGCTCGACGATATCGCATACGGAACCGGCTTGTGGACCGGCGTCGTTCGGGAACGCCACTTGGGCGCCCTCAAGCCGCAGATCCGGACCTGAAGCAGCGCCTTGCACAGCGATGTGCTGGTCGTCGGCGCTGGCAGTGCCGGATCCGTTGTGGCCGAACGTCTTTCGGCAGATTCCAACTGCCGTGTCACCGTCGTGGAGTCGGGGCCGGGGCCCTCGGACCCACGGGTGCACGCTCAGATCACCGACGCGTCGCGGATGCCGATCGGAGCCGCCAGCTCGGTCGTACGTCACTACGTGACGACGCTGACCGACGCACCAAAGCGGCGCGGGCACGTGATGCGGGGTGCGGTGGTGGGCGGATCGGGGGCCGTGAACGGGGGCTACTTCTGCCGCGGGCTGCCCGAGGACTTCGACCGGTGGGGCGTGCCGGGCTGGTCATGGGACGATGTGCTGCCGCACTTTCGCGCCCTCGAAACCGACCTGGACTTCAACGGCCCGCTGCACGGGTCCGATGGTCCGATACTTGTGCGTCGAATCGCCGAATTCGATGGCTGTACAGCATCGTTCGTTCGCTCGGCGACCGAGATGGGCTACGGATGGGTACCCGATCTCAACGGCGCCGCGCCCGCGCATCCACTGCCGCCCGGAGTTGGCGCGGTACCGCTGAACATCAACGGCGGCAGTCGAATCGGACCCGGCGGCGCCTACCTGCAGCCCGCGATCGAACGAACCAATTTGACTTTGGTGGCCAACACCCGGGTGACACGCATCCGGATCGAGAACGGACGAGCCGTCGGTGTCGACTCGGTCGGCGCGGACGGGCCAGACAACCTGACCGCGGATCGGATTGTGCTGTGCGCCGGAGCAATCGGCACCGCGCACCTGCTGATGCTTTCCGGCATCGGCACCGAGGAGACATTGGGGCCCGCGGGCATTCCGATGGTGTCGAACTTGCCGGTGGGTGTCCGGTGTAGCGACCATCCGGAGTTTGTGTTGCCGGTGGACTGGACGCCCACCCACGACCTGCCGCCGCTCGAGGCAACCCTCACGACCCCCAACGGGCTGGAGATCAGGCCGTACACTCGTGGGTTCGGCGCAATGGTGGGGGGAACCGGCAATGATTCTGTGGATCCCGCTGATCGGCCGCACATCGGGGTGGCGTTGATGCAACCGCGGTCGCACGGCAGGGTCAGCCTGGCATCCGCCGACCCCGAGGTGCCGCCAACTATCGAACACCGCTACGACAGTGAACCGCTCGATGTGGCGACGTTGCGTGCCGGCGCGGAGCTCGCGCGCGAATTGGCGTCGTCCACAACCAGAGTCGAGCAACCGTCGTGGTCGACGTCGCAGCACCTGTGTGGCACCGCTCCGATGGGCCTCGACGACGACCCGGCGGCGGTCGTCGACGAACGGTGCCGTGTCCGCGGCATCGAGGCGCTATGGGTGGTCGACGGTTCGATCCTGCCGAGCATCACCAGCCGTGGCCCGCACGCCACCATCGTGATGCTGGGCCATCGGGCCGCCGAGTTCATCAGGAGTTGAATCGCCCCGGCGCGTGAGCCGGCGCACCACCGGTAGTTGGCGGCCGTCGCGGCCCGGCGACCAGACCGCGACGAATGCCGCCGCCACGGTCAGCGCGATGGCCAGCACGATCAACGACGTGTTCATCGACCGAAGGAACGCGTCATTGGCCAACTCCGCCAATCGCGCGCCCTGCGGGCCCATCTGCTCTGCGACGGCTAGAGCGTGGGCGAGCGAATCTAGAGCTGCGCCACGAACCTGCTCGGGAAAGGCGCCGAGCGCGGGTGCGAGGTGGTTGTGGTACTGGGCTGCCACCACCGACCCGACGACCGCGATGCCGATCGCGGCACCGACTTCCCTCGTCGCGTCGTTGACCGCAGAAGCGACGCCCTGCTTTTCGTCCGGAACGGCGTGCATGATCGCGGTCGTCGTCGGCGCCGTGCACAGGCCGATGCCTATTGCGGTGATTAGGAACGGCACCACCATGTGGGCGTAGGGCGAGTCGGCTTCGAGCGTGCACAAGCTCAGCAACCCGCCCGCGATGAAGAGCAGGCCAAGCGTCACCGACAGCCGCAGACCTATCTTCGGGAGGTAGAGATGCATCGTGGCACCCAGTATCAGAATGGGTAGCGCTACCGGCGTCAGAGCGAACGCGGTGTGCAGCGGGCTGTAGCCGAGAATCAGCTGCATGTACTGCATTGCGACAAAAAAGAATCCGAAGTTCGCGAAGAACAGAAAGGTGATGGCGACCGACCCGATGGCGAAGGCCGGTCTGCTGAACAACCGGACGTCGAGCAGCGGATGTCTGCGCCGCAGTTGCACGACCGCGAATGCGGCGGCCAATGCGATGCCCGCGGCCATGCAGCCCCAGACGATCGGGTGGGTCCATCCGCGTAGGGGCGTCTCGACAACGCCGAGCACGAATATCGCGACGGCGCCGCCGATGAGCACGGCTCCGATCCAGTCCACCGGCGTTGCGGTTTCGTCCCGCGACGACGCGATCGTGCACGTCAGGATGAACATGCCGACGCCGGCGGCGGTGAACGCCCAGAAGATCGACTGCCAGGACCAGAAGTGCAGCAGAATGCCCGTTCCGAGAAACCCGAACACCGCGCCGGAGCTGGCCACGCCCGCCCAGATGCCAACGGCCTTGTTGCGTTCGGATCTTGGGAAGGCCGCGGTCAACAGCGACAGTGTCGCGGGCATGATGAATGCCGCCCCTATCCCCGCGACCGCGCGGGCGACGATGATCTGGACCGGGCTATCGAAGAACATCGGGGCCGCTGACGCGACCGCGAAGATGCCCAGTCCGGCCAGCAGGGCGCCGCGACGGCCGTATCGGTCGCCGATGGCGCCCGCCGGCAGCAACAGGCAGGCCAGCACCAGGGTGTACCCATCGACCACCCAGGTGAGCTGTCCCTGGGTCGCATTGGTCTGCAACGCGATATCGGGAAGCGCGGCGTTCAGCGCGACCATCGAGGTGATCACCAGCAACACATCGACACTCGCGACGGTCAGCAGCCAGAAGCGGCCGCGCTTCGACAACCGGCTGATGCTGGCGTCGATAAGTTGATCGGACCGGTCGAGGGTGTCGACCATCGTCGCCGCTCTCCTTCGGTTGGTATTTTCGAGACTAACAGTCTCGTTCCGAGACCGATAGTCTTGTTCTGGTAGGGAGGTGGGTTGAACGATGACCGGCGGGCGTAACGACCCGCGGCCGGCGCGATCGCGGGCCCGTCTGCTCGATGCCGCAACCGCGCTACTGCGTTCGGGGGGCCCAAGCGCGGTGACCGTCGATGCGGTCACCCGTGCCGCCAACGTAGCCCGTGCCACGCTGTATCGCCACTTCCCCAGTGGGAATGATCTGCTGGCAGCGGCTTTTCACGCGTTGATCCCACCCGCGCCGACGCCGCCGGAGGAAGGCTCGTTGCGCGACCGATTGATCGCGTTGGTGCAGGCGCAGGCCGAATTGATCGCCGAGGCACCCGTCACCCTCACCGCCATGTCGTGGCTGACCCTCGGCGGCGATTTGGAACGGTTGCCGGGCGCCCGGCACCGTGGTTCGTCGGACAGCCCCGAAGTGCGCACACTGCGGGAACGGGTCGCCGAACAGTACGCCGCGCCGTTCGAGGCGATTCTCGGCAGCCCGCAAGCGGTCGCCGAACTTGGCGACGTCGACCGCACCAAAGCGGCGGCATTACTGCTCGGCCCAATCGCATTGGGAAAGCTGTCCACATTGCCGGACTTCGACTATCGCGAGATTGCGGTCGCAGCAGTCGACGGCTTTCTAGCGACCCACCGCAAGAAGACCAACCGGATCAGCGCAGCGAGTAGCGAATCGGCAGGTGTTTGAGTCCGCCGACGAAGACCGTCGCCGACAGTTCGGGTTCGCCGGCCAGCTCGATCGACTCCAGCCGCGGTACCAACTCCCTGTAGAGGCTGTTCATCTCCATCCGCGCCAATGCGGCACCGAGACAGAAATGCACGCCGTAGCCGAACGCCAAGTGCTTATTGGGATCGCGGCCCACGTCGAATCGGAAAGGGTCGGTGAAAATCTCCTCGTCCCGGTTTCCGGAAACGTAAGCAAGGTAGACGGATTCGCCCTTGGCGATGGGCTGTCCCCGGACGGCGGTGTCCTCGGCAGCTGTGCGCATGAATTCCTTGACCGGCGTTGTCCACCGAATCATCTCCTCGACGGCGGTCGGCATCAGATCGAGGTTGTCGCGCAACCGCTCCAGCTCACCGGGGTTCTCGATGAGCGCCAGTAGCCCTCCGGAGATGGCGTCCTTGGTGGTGTCGTGGCCGGCGCTGGCGACGATCACGTAGTACGACGCGGTATCCACGTCCGACAGCGGCTCGCCGTCGATCCGGCCATTGGCGATCGCCGACGCCAGGTCCCCGGTGGCGTGTTCGCGTCGTGATGCGGTCAGTTTTGAGAAGTACGCGAAGAAGTCGAGCAGGATCTCCATCTGCTCCTCCGGCGTGGTGCCACGCTTGTACTCCTCATCGTCGCCGCCAAACATCTCTTGGGTGAGCTTGTGCATGCGCGGGAAGTCGTCCTCGGGCAGGCCGAGCAGCGACATGATCACGTACAGCGGGAAATTGACGGCGATCTCCTCGACGAAGTCACACTCCGGGCCGATGTCGCGCATCCGGTCCACATAACGCTTGGCCAGCTCGTCGACCCGTACCTTGAGATCTCGCATTGCCTTAGGGCGGAACCAGTCTGCGCCGATCGCGCGCACCTTCCGGTGATGCGGGTCGTCCATGTGGATCAGGGTGCGCAGGCCCATTCCGGCGTCCAGCTGCGCCCGGGCCAGGTCGTCGGCCTCGGCGGTCACCAGCACCGGCCGGGGTTCGGACAGGAACAGATTGTTGTCGCGCTCGATGGCCATGATGTCGGCGTGTTTGGTGATCGCCCAGAACGGCCGATACGGCGGGTTGTCGACCCACGCCACCGGATTGTTCGCCCGCAGGTGGGTGAGCGCATTGTGCAATCGGGCATCGTCGGCGTATGCCGTCGGATCGGCCAATACCTTCGCGGATTCGTCCATTGTGGGCGTGCTCATCGAGTCTCCTGCGGGGGTTGGGCGGGAACTTGACGGGTGTCAACTCTACAGTCTAGGTGATCGCCGTCACTGTGAGGGTGGTGTTTGATTCGATCCGCGGCGTGGGCTGCGTAGGCTCGGACTTCGTGCAGCCGGGGACGACTCGGGGACTGCGGGTGGTCCTGCTCGTCGTGCTGGCGGCCGTGCTGACAGTCGCGCTCGGCCGGGTCGTTGGCGGCACACCGAGCGCAGGCGGCCCGGAGGTCCCCGCGGCCCCGGTGACCAACCCGCCGCTGGCGCAGACGGATCCGGAGCTAGCGCGGACCGCCACGGGCATGGTGCGCGGCGTCGTCGAGCCCGATCACCGGTTGTTCGCCGGGATCCCTTACGCCGCACCGCCTCTCGGGCCGTTGCGTTGGCAACCGCCCGCGCCCGCGCCGCCCTGGTCGGGGGTCCGCGATGCCACCCGCCCCGGACCGCGGTGTATCCAGGAGCCGGGCGGCGATCCCGAATTCGGTCGGCAATCCGACGAGGACTGCCTGACCCTCAACGTGTGGACACCGGCGACGCCGGGCAGCCCGCGGCCGGTAATGGTCTGGATCCACGGCGGCTCCTTCGTCAGCGGCAGCGGTGGCATGGTCGACCCCCGGAGGTTTGTCACGCGGGGCGACATCATCGTCGTCACCATCAATTACCGGCTCGGCGCGCTGGGCTTCCTGGCCCATCCGTCGCTCGGGCCGGCCGGAGACGTCGGCAACTACGGGCTGGCCGACCAGCAGGCCGCGCTGCGCTGGGTGCGCGACAACATCGCCA
>NZ_JBOGDB010000152.1:0-6955 GCF_050701515.1 Mycobacterium sp.
GACCCCCTAATCCCCTAATGGGGGCCTCCCAGGTATCCCGGCATGCATTTGCCTAGGGAGGGGTGCCGACCCCGTTCCGGAGCGGTCGTCGGATCCATAACGTAGTTCCCAGTTCGCCGGACAGCCCGGCGACAAAGCAACCCACACAGAATCGAAAGGCAATTCACATGACAAGCGCAATCTCCTCCCTCCTGGACTGGCTCATGGACCTGGCTCGCCCGGGTGCCGATCCCCAAGATGTCAGGGCCTTCCTGAACAGCCCGACGCAGGCGGCATCGCAGGCGATGGGGACCACGGTCACTCAGGCTCAGCTCACCCAGGCCGCGCACGCGGTCGTCGGGCCGAGCGCGGTGGCCGGCGGAAACCCGATCCAGCACCTTCAGAACTCGGTCGCTGACACCCACGGCATCGCGTTCGCGCCGCAGCGGGTGTTCGCTCCCGAGACCGCTGTTGCGAGCCACAACGACATCGGCAGCCCGCGCGCTGGCGAGGACGTCCAGCAGGGTGTCGGCAACGTCGACCTGGACTTCGACTTCAGCCGTGACATCAACGCCTCCGACGGCGCCGTCGTGAACCAGGGCACCATCGGCGGCGATGTGGACACCACGAATGTCGAGGGTGACGGCAACATTGTCGGCGACGACAACGAGGGAGCCAACACCGGCGATGTCACCGCCGGGCAGGGTTCCAACGTCCAGGCCGGCGGTAAGGACAACGACCTGGTTGATACCGGCGACGACGTCAACACCCAAGCCGGTGGCGACGTCGCCACCAACACCGGTAGCGGCCAGAACACCCAGGTCGGCGACATCGACGCCAGCGGTGGCGGAGCTGCCGGCGGTGCCGGCGGCAATGCTGGCGGCGGACTCCTCGGGATCGGCAACGACGGTGGTGACGGTGGCGCAGCTGCCGGCGGCGCCGGTGGGCCGGTCATCATCGCCCCGACGCAGAACACCAACAGCAACAATGATGTCGGCGGCGACCAGACCAATGTCAGCGGCACCGTGGGCGGCGACGTGGACGCCAGCCACGACGACAACTCGGTCGACAACTCCAACCAGGACAACTCGACCACCGACAACTCAGGCCAGGTCAATACCGACGTCGATGTCAGCACCAACGTCGACGCCGGCCTGTTCTGACCGACACACAATTGAATAACGCAACTGGCGGGGACCGGATGGTCCCCGCCAGTTCGTGCGCCTACCGTTATACCAACGGCAGGGAAGGACGCGATGACGCAACCCAATGACCCGCGCAGGGTCAAGGTGATCTGTGAGCTCATCGATCACGGCATCAAGATCGCCGAGGTCAATGACCGCGGCGACCTGGTCGAGCGGCTTGCCAAGGCCCGGGTGCGTATCACCGACCCGCAGATCCGGGTGGTAATCGCCGGCCAGCTCAAGCAGGGCAAGAGCCAATTGCTCAACTCGCTGTTGAATGTGCCGGTGGCCCGGGTCGGTGATGACGAGTCGACGGTGCTGGCCACCGTGGTGTCGTACGGCGAGCAGGTGTCGGCGCGGTTGATCGTCGCCCGCCCCGACGGTGAAGAGCCTGAGGTGATCGAAATTCCGCCCGCCGACATCAAGCACGATCTGCGGCGTGCCCCGCAGGCCGGTGGTCGCGAGGTGTTGCGGGTAGAGGTCACCGCCGCGGGCCCGCTACTCAAGCATGGACTGACCTTCATCGACACCCCCGGCGTCGGCGGTCACGGGCAGCCACACTTGTCGGCCACGCTGGGCCTGCTGCCGGACGCCGACGCGATGCTGATGATCAGTGACACCAGCCAGGAATTCACCGAGCCCGAGATGACCTTCATGCGGCAGGCGTACGAGATATGCCCGGTGGCGGCCATTGTCGCGACCAAGACCGACCTCTATCCGCACTGGCGACAAATCGTGGAAGCCAACAATGCCCACCTACAGCGGGCGGGCTTGTCGATCCCGATGATCCCGGCGTCGTCGCTGTTGCGCAGTCACGCCCTTCAGCTCAACGACAAGGAACTCAACGAGGAATCCAACTTCCCGGCGATCATCAAGTTCCTCAGCGACAAGGTGCTGTCTCGTGAGCAGGACCGGGTCCGCGATCATATTGTCGCCGAGATACGCTCGGCGGCAGAGCATTTGACTCTATCTGTCGAGTCCGAACTCGCCGCGATCAACGACCCGGACGCCCGCGAGCGGCTCACCGAAGACCTGGAACGACGTAAAGAGGAAGCGCAGGACGCGCTGCAGCAGACCGCCCTGTGGCAGCAGGTGCTTAACGACGGAATCGCCGATCTCAGTGCGGATATCGACCACGATCTCCGCAATCGATTCCGCGCCATTTCCCAGCACACCGAGCAGGTGATTGACGATTGCGACCCGTCGCAGCACTGGGCCGAGATCGGCACGGAGCTGGAGGACGCAGTGGCAACGGCGGTCGGGGACAATTTCGTTTGGGCCTATCAGCGGGCGGAGGCGCTGGCCGCGGAGGTGGCCCGGACGTTCACCGAGGCCGGCCTGGAATCGGTCAAGATGCCCGAAATCAACCCCCGGGACATGGGCGCCGGATTCGGCGAGCTCAAATCACTGGCCAAGCTCGAAGCCAAGCCGATCAGGGTAGGTGACAGGGCGGTCTCTGGCCTTCGCGGATCCTTCGGTGGTGTGCTGATGTTCGGCATGATCACCTCCATCGCCGGCCTGGGCATGTTGAATCCCCTTTCTCTGGGCGCCGGGGCTTTGTTGGGCCGCAAGGCCTACAAGGAGGAGATGGAGAACCGGATGCTGCGGATCCGCAATGACGCGAAGATGCACATGCGGCGCTTCATCGACGACGTCCAGTTCGTCGTCGGCAAGGAATCCCGGGACCGGCTCAAGGGCATTCAGCGCCAATTGCGCGACCACTATCGAGGCATCGCCAACCAGACCACCCGCTCATTGAACGAATCGCTGCAAGCGACCATCGCGTCGGCTCGGCTGGAAGAGAACGAGCGCAACGCCCGGGTAAGCGAACTCGAGCGGCAGCTCAACATCCTGGGACAGATATCCGACCACGCGATCAAACTGGAAGCGGGCGCCAAGACGGCGGTGCCTGCCAGCCCCTAGTGCCCCCGACTCGGGTGGGGGGATCGCCCCGATGTCGAACGTGCTTGCCCGGCATACAGTTTTCCCACAGACTTCTCGTAGGAGAACACCATGTCGATCCTCGATTTCACCACGGACCTGTTCCACGACCCGACGAACCTGCGGGCCTTCATCGAGAACGGGGATCGAGCACTACGAGATGCCGGCCTACCCGATGCCACCCCAGAGCAGGTCTATGACCTGCTGCCGATGGTCGCCGAATCGATGCCGCCCGAGCATCCACTGCAGACGGTTCTGGACGCACCGGATCTCGAAGCGGCACTGCAGGAGCTGGACATCGAGCACTTCGGAGAGCTCGAGCCGGACGGCCACCTCCACGGCAAGGCGAAGGTAGACGGCGAGCTCGACGAGGGCATGTCGGACAAGGCATTTGGCGGCGCGCCGGCGCCGGTCGGACATCATGCCGAGCGCGATGCCGTTGGCGACGGTGCAGCCGATCGAGACGTGATCGTCGAGCCGGTCGACGGCGGCAAGGGTCTCGGTGGTGCCGCCGACGCTGGGCAGGACCTTGCCGAGGCCGAATACATCCGAATCATCGACGACCCGCTGACGCCGGAGATCGAGGTCGAGATCCACGAATCGGACCAGGACCACGCTGTCGATGAGCAGGGCCTCGACCCCGAGGTCGGCCATGCCATGTGGGGTAAGGACGTCGATTGACCCAGCGGGGCAATCCCCGTCCGCACGCGCCCTGGACGCAGTGAATAAGCTGATTATCCGAGATGAGCACGAGCGATCAGGTGCGCGCGATCCTGGGCGGCACGATACAGGCGTACCGGGCCGATCCGGCGTACCGCGAGCGCCCCGATGTTCACAATGAACTGGATCGGATCGGTCGGCGACTCAATCAGCCGATCCGCATCGCGCTCGCCGGGACGCTAAAGGCCGGCAAGTCGACGTTGGTGAATGCGCTTGTCGGCGAAGACATTGCGCCTACCGACGCCACCGAGGCCACCCGGATCGTGACCTGGTTCCGGCATGGGCCCACGCCGAAGGTCACCGCGAACCACCGTGGCGGCCGGCGGTCCAACGTGCCGATCGCCCGCGACGGCGGTCTGACGTTCGACTTCGGCAGCCTGGATCCGGAGGACGTTGTCGACCTGGACGTGGAGTGGCCGGCGTCCGAGCTGATCGACACCACGATCATCGACACCCCGGGCACGTCGTCGCTGTCGCGCGATGTCTCAGAGCGAACCCTGCGACTGCTGGTGCCCGAGGATGGGGCGCCGCGCGTCGACGCCGTGGTGTTCCTGCTGCGCACGCTGAACGCGGCCGATATCGCGCTGCTCAAGCAGATCGGCGAGCTGGTCGGCGGATCGGCCGGTGCGCTCGGCGTCATCGGGGTCGCGTCCCGCGCCGACGAGATCGGCGCAGGCCGCATCGACGCCATGCTGTCGGCGCGGGATGTGGCCAAACGTTTCACCACCGAGATGGACAGGACCGGCATCTGCCAGGCCGTCGTCCCGGTTTCGGGTCTGCTGGCGCTGACCGCGCGCACGTTGCGACAAGGCGAGTTCGTCGCTCTGGAGAAGCTCGCCGGTGTGGACGCCGCCGAACTGACCAAGGCCATGCTGTCGGTGGATCGCTTTGTGCGCGAGGACAGCGCGTTGCCCGTCGACGCCGCCACCCGTGCCGCGCTGCTGGATCGGTTCGGCATGTTCGGACTGCGGATCTCGATCGCCGTGCTACGCGCCGGCGTCACCGACTCGGTGGCCCTGGCCGATGAGCTACTCGAACGCAGCGGCCTGATCGCGCTGCGCGACGTGATCGATCAGCAGTTTGCGCAGCGGTCCGATCTACTCAAGGCGCACACCGCGCTGCTGTCGCTGCGGCAATTCGTGCAGAACAACCCGATCTACGCGACGCGCCACATCATCGCCGACATCGACCCGTTGATCGCCGACACCCACGCCTTCGAAGAACTGCGCCTACTGAGCCAACTGCGTTCGCGCCAAACGACATTGAATGACGACGAGATGGCATCGCTGCGGCGGATCATCGGCGGCTCGGGCACCGACGCCGCCAGCAGGCTGGGACTGCAACCCGACATCC
This sequence comes from Mycobacterium sp., assembly GCF_050701515.1. Classification (GTDB taxonomy): domain Bacteria; phylum Actinomycetota; class Actinomycetes; order Mycobacteriales; family Mycobacteriaceae; genus Mycobacterium. The sequence goes on from NZ_JBOGDB010000152.1 coordinate 5,178, forward strand.
CGTATGACGGGCCGCGTGCCGCGTTCGCCGCCGCTCAGCGCTGGGGGCGGCGTGCGGATCACCCGCTCAACGACCCGTTCACCACCCGCGCATGCCGGGCCGCAGTGCGCAGCGCCGAGGCGATGGTCGCCGAGTACGCGTCGCGCGGTCGCGAGCCTTACTAGGCGGGTACCCCATCAGCCGGCCGCCAGCCGGGCGGCGTGGTCGGCCTCGTCCGGCCGGATCGTCCCTGGGGCGCTGGCACGCACCGTCCACGTGGTCACGCGGCCGTCCGGACCGGTCAGCCTCCCGGATGCCAGCGCCTGCCCGATCAACGAACGGACCCGTGCCTCGTCCCTTGGATCGGCGGCGAGCAGCACCCGAAGCCTCAGGGTCCCATCACCGACGGGCCTTGCATCGGTGTGGTGTGGCGCCAGCGGGCACGGTGGTTCATGGTCCCAATGTCCGCACAACGCAACGGTTATCGCCCCGCCGGGGGCGACCGAGTCGCCGCCGGGATCCAGGACCACCACAGCGTCGTGTGCGTACGCGGTGCGGGCCATCGTCAGCCGCCGGGTGGTGTCACCGTGATCGTCTCCGTCACCGTGCTCGTGCTGACGCTGGTGGTGGGCTCGGTGGTAGTGGTCGTTGTCGTGGTGGTAGTGGTGGTCGTCGTCGGCTCGGTGGTCGGCGTGACGGTCTCGGTGACCGTGCGCGGCGGTGGCGGCGCGACCACTGGCGCCGACGTGGTTGTCAGGGGAGTCAGCCTGGTCGTCGGGGTGGTGTCCGAGGGCGAGTCACCTGAAATCAGCTTGGCCAGCCCATACACGAAGAGGGCGATCAGCACCGCGCCCAGCGCGCCGAACGCAACGAGCGCGGCTGGCCTGCGGTACCAGGGGACAGGTTCACCGGGCGGCCGACCGTAATACGCGGTCGGCGCCTCGTCGGGGTAGTTCGGGTCGTCGGGAGGTCCAGCCATTCCATCTCTGCGCGCCACGGGCACCGATAGTAGGCGGTCAGCCGATCGGTCCAGGCACCAGTGTGCGGGTGATGTTGGTACGCGGTGCCCGGCGGGGTGTCCGGGTCGTTGGCCCGTCGTCGTCCTCCTCCTGGCTGGGGGGAGAAGACGATTCGCTGCTGCCAGGTGTGCCCGAGGTGGTCGGTGGTGCCAGCGGCGCATTGATCTCCGTCGTGGACAGCCTGGCGGTGCTGGTGATGGTGGCGGTGGTGGTCGGCGCCGAGGTTGGCGTCCGCGACGCCGAGAACGACGGCTCGACAAAGTTGAGGGGGGCCTCGGCGGGCGGGTCCGCCGGCCCGGTCACCAGAGAGATCACGCCAACCACGACGGCGATGACGGCCACCCCGACGGCGCTCGCCCCGAGCACCGCGGGTGTGGAGTTGTGCCAGGGCTGCGGCGACGGTTCGTCGTCCTGCGTCACGGGCATCGATTTTAGAGTTGCGGGACGACTTCGGCGGCGAACAGCTCCAGGTGGTCCAGATCGGACATGTCCAGAAGCTGCAGGTAAACCCGCTGCACGCCGATCTCGGCGAACGGAGCCAGTTTGTCCACGATCTCGGTGGGCGTCCCCACCGCAGGTGAATTGCTGCGCAGCTCGTCGACTTCGCGGCCGATCGCCGCGGCCCGGGCCGCGACCTGGGCTTCGTCGCGCCCGGCGCACACCACGAATGCAGCCGAATAGGTCAGCGAGTCCGGGGACCGTCCGGCGTCGGCCAGCGCTGTCCGGACGCGTTGGTAGCTGGCCTGCGCTCCCTCCAGCGACGGGAACGGGGCGTTGAAC
>NZ_JBOGDB010000153.1:0-19839 GCF_050701515.1 Mycobacterium sp.
GGACAGTCCACCATGGATTGGGGTCAATCGCATAACAAATGGGTCCGTGTCAGCAGGTCACCGGAATGAACTACCCGTGACTTGACCGGCCGGCCGGCGGGTCTGCCCGGCAAGGAACAATGGGTGTCGTGACAGAGGTGCAACGGTCGTTCTACGAGGAAGTGGGTGGCCACGACACGTTCCATGCCATCGTGTCGCGGTTCTACGCGCTGGTGCGCGAGGACGAAATCCTGCGCCCGGTGTATCCCGAAGACGAACTCGACGACGCCGAGGAGCGGTTGCGGATGTTCCTCGAGCAGTATTGGGGCGGCCCGCGGACCTACTCCGACCAGCGCGGGCACCCGCGGCTGCGGATGCGCCATAGCCCGTTCCGGATCGGATACCTCGAACGCGACGCCTGGTTGCGGTGCATGCACACCGCGGTGGCGTCGATCGACTCCGAGACCCTCGACGACGAGCATCGCAAGGAGCTGCTGGCGTATCTGGAGATGGCCGCCCACTCCATGGTCAATTCGCCATTCTGATGGCCGGCCGGGATTCCACACCGTGGTGGTCGCGTGCCGTGTTCTACCAGGTTTATCCGCGGTCGTTCTGTGACAGCAACGGCGACGGCGTCGGCGACCTCGACGGCGTGGTGGCCAAGCTGGACTACCTCGCGGCGCTCGGCGTCGACGCCATCTGGCTCAACCCGGTCACGGTTTCGCCGATGGCCGACCACGGCTACGACGTGGCCGATCCGCGCGACGTCGACCCGCTGTTCGGCGGCCTCGACGCGATGGACCGGCTGACCGAGGCGGCCCACCGGCTCGACATCAAGATCACGATGGATCTGGTGCCGAATCACACCAGCTCGCAGCACGCGTGGTTTCAGGCCGCGCTGGCCGCAAGCCCCGGCAGCGACCAGCGGGAGCGCTACATCTTCCGCGACGGCACCGGGCCTGAAGGGGTGAATCCACCCAACAACTGGTTGTCGATCTTCGGTGGACCGGCGTGGACTCGGATCACCGAGCCGGACGGCAACCCTGGCCAGTGGTACCTGCACCTGTTCGATGCCGACCAGCCCGACCTCAATTGGGACAACGCCGAGGTCTACGACGATCTGGAGAAGACGCTGCGATTCTGGCTGGAGCGCGGCGTCGACGGCTTCCGCATCGACGTCGCGCACGGCATGGCCAAGCCGCCGGGGCTGCCCGACATGGAGATCACCGGGCACACACTGCTGCTCGAGGAAATGGACAACGACCCGCGCTTCAACCACGAGGGCGTACACGACATCCACCGGCACATCCGCACGGTGCTCAACGACTACCCGCATGCGGTCGCGATCGGCGAAGTGTGGGTGTACGACAACCAACAGTTCTCCCGCTATCTGCGCGCCGACGAGCTGCACTTGGGCTTCAATTTCCGGCTGCTGCGGGCGGACTTCGACGCGGCCGACATCCGCGGTGCGATCGAGAACTCGTTGGCAGCCGCCGCGATCGAGGGTGCGACGCCGACGTGGACAATCTCCAACCACGACGTCAACCGCGAGGTCACCCGTTACGGCGGCGGCAGTGTCGGGCTGGCCCGCGCATGGGCGATGGCCCTGGTGATGCTCGCATTGCCGGGCGCGGTGTTCGTCTACAACGGCGAAGAACTCGGCCTCGCCAATGTCGAGTTGCCTGACGAGGCCCTGCGCGACCCGGTGTGGGAGCGCTCCGGGCACACCAGGCGTGGCCGCGACGGCTGCCGGGTGCCGATGCCGTGGTCCGGTGACACTCCCCCGTTCGGGTTCTCCGGCAATCCCGATACCTGGCTGCCGATCCCGCCGACCTGGTCGTCGATGACCGTCGAGAAGCAGCTGCCCGGCCCCGATTCCACGCTGTCGTTCTATCGCAAGGCACTCCGATTGCGCAGGGACCGAAGCGAATTCGACGGCACCGCCATCGAATGGCTGGACTCACCGTCCGACGTGCTGTTGTTCCGGTTGGTTGGCGGCGGGTTGGTCTGCGCGCTCAACACCGGCGACGAGCCGCTGGCCCTGACGGGTGAGGTACTGCTGGCCAGCGCGGAACTGGTGGATGGCAAGCTGCCGCCGAACGCCGCGGCCTGGTTGGTCTAGTTCCCCCCGCGAGCTGGGCCCACGCGCAAGCTGGGGAACGCAAAAGCTCCATTTTCATCGGCGTGTCGGATGCTTTTGCGTCTGATGGTGCTCCACAGAGCTGCATCGGTCCACAGATTCGCGCCGACACATTCAACGGAAGCGACACCGTCGACAGCATTGGGAACGTGCTCATCGACGACATCTTCTCGCCCAACTGCGGACTGGCCACCACACAGCAGTTGCTTGCGGTGATGTCGCGCAAGATGCTGGCGTCCCACGTGAAGGCTGGGGCCATCGTCCGGGTGTGGCATGGCGTCTACGCGTTAAGTCCGCCCGACATTATCGGGCGCCTGGCGGCGCTCGATCTGATTGCGGGCGAAAGGATCGTTGCATGCATGGACACGGCGGCGCACCTGTACGGCTTCGCCACCGAAAAAGATGATGCTGTCCATATCCTCGATCCCGGTGTTCGCATGCGACCGACCACAGGGCTGATGGTCCACCAGCGAGTCGGAGCGCCGCTGCGGCGGGCCGAGGGACGGCTGGCGACTGCGCCGGCCTGGACGGCAGTCGAGGTCGCCCGCACACTGTGGCGCCCGCGAGCGTTGGCGATCCTCGACGCCGCATTGCATTGCGGCGCCTGCACGCGTGACGAGTTGAATGCCGCGATAGCCGAACAGAAGGGTCGACGCGGCATCGTCAATGTACGAGAACTCGCGGTGTACGCCGACGGCAGAGCGGAGTCGGCGATGGAAAGCGAAGCGCGCCTGGTATTTATCGATGGCGGGCTGCCGCTACCCGAGTTGCAGTACGAGATCGTCGACCGGTGTGGTCAGTTATGGCGGGTCGATTTCGCATGGCCGGACGCGATGCTTGCCGTGGAGTACGACAGCGTCGAGTGGCACGCCAATCCAACAGCATTCAAGCGCGACCGGATCAAGACGTCGCGGCTGCAGGAATGCGGCTGGTCGGTCATGCCGATCGTCGTTGACGACATTCGTCGCAACCCGTTCGACCTCGTCGCGCGAGTCTTTCGGCATTTAGGGCGCGCTTCCCTCGCCGGCTGAGCAGACGCAAAAGCCCCATATTCGTCGGCGTGTCGGGGGCTTTTGCGACTGCTCGCGCAGGAAAGGTTAGCGCAGCACCAGCGCGGGGTCGCCGCGGCGGCGGTACACCGAACCGAATCGGGCGTCGATCCGCAGCCACGCGGGCAATGCCCGCACCCGCACGATCTCGTCGGCGGTCACGGTTTCGGGATCCAGGCCCATCCCCTGGCTCGCGGCCGACGACTGCGGCAGGAAACCCATTGCGGTCAAGGCGAAAACGCAGCGCATCGGGATGCCGACGTTGCCGTGTTCGGAGCTGACCGCGAGCACCTCCTGGTCGAGCAGCGATACCGGCGGGCCGTGCGAGCTGCCGTGCTCCTTGGCCAGCTCGACGCCGCGCTGCGCGAGGTCGAGCACCACCCGCGCCGGGACGTCGTCGAGATGGGCGAACCCGGCGTCCGGCGGCAGCGCACCGCGCCAGGCGGAGTCCATCGGAAAGCCCGGATCGACGTGCCCGGTGCGGTCCATCGCGCTGAGCCCGCGGGCGAGCGCGTCGGCACCGGCGCTCAGGTCCGCCGGACGCACCCGTCCGGCCACCACCCGGCTGGCTAGCACGTCGAAGCCGGTGGCCACCCACGCCACCATCAGCCCGCCCGGGCGTTCCCGCAGCCGGATCACGGCGGCATCGTCGAGCCGCACCGCCCGTTCGACAAAGGTGGCGAGATCCTCACGGTGGGTGGCGTCTCCCAGCCAGATGCCCCGCTCGGGACTGTTCATCGCATCCAGCGCCGCAGATACTCTTGTTGTGCCGACGAAAGCCGTTGCAGCCGTTGCTCTTCGATGTGGACGGCGGCCAATTGCGTCTCGGCGATCACGGACGGTTTGGAGTCGGGCGGAGCATTGACCGGCCGCACCTCGTAACCGATGGTGAAGTCGACGGCCCGTACTCGCTTCGACCACATGGTCACCTGCAGCGGCGAATCCACCAAGCGCAGCTGGCCTTTGTAGAGAATCTTGACCTCGTGGATCAACAGCCCGATCTCGTTGATGTCGGCTGCGAACGGCTCGCGCAGGAACGGGATTCGCGCCTCTTCCAACAGCGTGACCATGGTGGCGTGGTTGATGTGCTGGTACATGTCGATGTCCGACCAGCGCACATGCACCGGCGCAACAAAACCCATCGTCACCCAGACGTCCCCGTTCCGCTCGTTCGTGTCATGCTGCGGATCTGGCGCGCCGCGACCGACAACGTAGCAAGGTCACGCTGGTCGGACTCGTAGATCTCGTCGAGCGTGCGCCGCGCCCGCTGCACCCGGGAGCCGTTAATCAGCTCCCACTCCGCGATCTTCTCTTCGCCGCGCTCGTCCGGCTCGCCAACGGCAAGCACGTCGAAGCACAGCGAGCGCAATGATCCGTAGATGTCGTCACGAATAGCCAAGCGCGCCAACGAATGCCAGCGATCGTCACGCGGCAGCCCGGATACCGCGGTCAGCAGCCCATCGGTGCCGAGATGATCCATCAGCGCGAAGTATGTGTCGGCCACTTCGACCGGCTCGCGGTCGACGATATCGGCGATGTCGATGATCTCGAGCAGGCTGTACTGGTACAGCCCCGACGAGATGATGTAGGCCAGATCTTCTGGCACCCCATGCGAGGTGAACTCGGCGGTCTGTTTCTCGACAATGGCGCGGTCGTCGCCATGCAGCCACTCCGACATGCGCGGCGTCAACTCGGCCACCTTCTTGGCGAAGCGGTTGATCTCGGCACCCACGGCCAGCGGCTGCGGGCGATAGTTGAGCAGCCAGCGGCCGGCCCGGTCGATCTGCCGGCGCATATCCAGCGTCAGTCGATCGGACACCGCGACCGACAGGCCAGCCGCGCGGATCCGCCGCCACACCGCCTCGATCCGGAAGATCGCGTCGGTGGCGACGTACGCCCGCACCACGTCAACCGGTCCCACGCCGACGTCCTCCATCACCCGATAGACATAGGTGATCCCGCTGGCTTCGACCAGATCGTTGACCAGCACGGTAGTGACGATCTCGCGACGCAGCTGGTGCGAACGGATCTCCTGGCCGAATTCCTCCCGCAGCCGGGACGGGAAGTAATTCGGCAGCCGGGCGGCGAACACCTCTTGATCCGGCAGGTCGCTGGCCAGCACCTGGTCCTTGAGTTCCAACTTGACGTGTGCCATCAGCGTCGCGAGTTCCGGGGAGGTCAGGCCCAGTCCCGCTTCGGTGCGCCGCCGGATCTCCTTCTCCGACGGCAGCGCCTCGAGCTCTCGGTTCAGGCCGCGTTCGGCGACCAGGACCTTGATCTCTCGGGCGTGCACCGGCAACAGGCTCGCCGCGTTGGCTCGACTGGTGCCCATCAAATCGTTCTGGTCTTCGTTGTCGACCAGCACCAGCCGGCCCACCTCGTCGGTCAGCGACAGCAGCAGCTCCGTGCGGTCCTCGGGCCGGACCTTGCCGGTGCTCACCAGGGCATCGATCAGGATCTTGATATTCACCTCGTGATCGGAGCAGTCCACCCCGGCGGAGTTGTCGAGGGCGTCGGTGTTGATCCGGCCGCCGGCCAAATCGAATTCGATGCGACCGAGCGACGTCACGCCGAGGTTGCCGCCTTCGGCGATCACCTTGGCGCGAACCTGGTTGCCGTTCACTCGCACCATGTCATTGGCCCGGTCGCCGACATCGGCGTCGGACTCGGTCTCGGCCTTGATGTAGGTGCCGATGCCGCCGTTGAACAGCAGGTCCACTGGCGCCTTCAAGATCCTGCGAACCAGCTCGGGTGGTGTCAGCTCGGTGACGTCGACCTCCAGACCGAGCGCGGTGCGAACCTGCGGTGTGAAGGGGATGGACTTCTGCTCGCGGCTGTACACCCCGCCGCCTTCGCTGATCAACGCTCGGTCGTAGTCGTCCCAGCTCGATCGCGGCAGCTCGAACAGGCGTCGGCGCTCCTCCCACGACGTCGCGGCGTCCGGGTCCGGGTCGAGGAAAATATGCCGGTGGTCGAAGGCGGCCACCAACCGGATGTGCTTGGACAGCAGCATGCCGTTGCCGAACACGTCGCCGCTCATATCGCCGATGCCCACGACGGTGAAGTCCTCGGTCTGGGTGTCGACGCCCATCTCGCGGAAGTGCCGCTTGACGGCTTCCCAGGCGCCCTTGGCCGTGATGCCCATCGCCTTGTGGTCGTAGCCCACCGATCCGCCGGAGGCGAACGCGTCACCGAGCCAGAATCCGTAGGACTTCGCGACATCGTTGGCGATGTCGGAGAACGTTGCGGTGCCCTTGTCGGCGGCCACCACGAGATACGCGTCGTCACCGTCACGGCGCACGACGTCGGGCGGGGTGACGACCTTGCCGGTGGTCTGGTCGACGTTGTCGGTCAGGTCCAGCAGGCCGGAGATGAACAGCTTGTAGCAGGCGATGCCCTCGGTGCGATGGGCATCGCGGTCGGCCACCGGGTCGCCGGTGGGCTGCGCAGGCTGCTTGACCACGAATCCGCCCTTGGCGCCGACGGGCACGATGACGGCGTTCTTCACCGCCTGCGCCTTGACCAGGCCGAGGATCTCGGTGCGGAAGTCCTCTCGGCGATCCGACCAGCGCAGCCCGCCGCGGGCGACGAATCCGAACCGCAGGTGCACGCCTTCCACCCGCGGCGAGTAAACGAAGACCTCGAACCTCGGCCGCGGCAGCGGCAGTTCGTCGATGAGTTGGGGGTTGAGTTTGAGCGACACCACATTCTGCGCGCGGGCCGAATCCGGCCTGCTGACAAAGTAGTTCGTCCGCAGCGTGGCCTGGATCATCGACGCGAAGCCGCGCAGCACCCGGTCGGTGTCGAGGCTGGTCAAGGCATCGATGTCGGCGGTAACCGACGCGGCGGCGGCCTGCGCGTCGCGGCGGTCTGTGGTATCCGACGGGTCGAACAGCGCTTCGAAGAGCTCGACCAGCGACCGCGCGGTACCCGGATTGTCGTTGAGCACCGTCTCGATGTGGGCCTGGCTGTACGGAAATCCCGCCTGCCGCAGATACTTTGCGTACGCACGTACGATGACCACCTGCTGCCACGTCAGCCCGGCCCGTAGCACCAGCTCGCTGAACCGGTCGATCTCGACGCGGCCGTGCCAGATCGCGGTGACCGCATCGGCGAACCGCTGCGCGGTCGCGTCCCGTTCGGGTCCTTCGGGCTCTTCGGGAATGTCGCTCTGCACCGAAATCTTGAACTGGTAGATCCAGACCGGCAGACCGTCGGCCCGAGTCACCGTGAACGGCCGTTCTTCGAGCACGATCACGCCCATGCATTGCAGCATCGGCAGTAGCTGACTCAGCGACGCCGATCGGCCACCCAGATACCAGGTGAGCTGCGCCGTGCCATCGGCGCCACCATCGGAGAACACCAGCTTGACCGAATTGTCTTGCAGCTCTTCGATGATCGCGATGTCTTTGATCGCGTCCTCGGTCGTGAAGGCCTGCTTGTAGACCTCATTGAACGCGTTCGCGTAGTGGTTGGCCTTGGCCTGTTCGATGGATCCGGTTTTCACCGCGCCGAGCAACCGGTCGCCCCACGTTCGCGCCGCCTCGGTCAGCAAGTCCTGGATGCGCGTCTCGTTCTCCACCGAGACGTCGATGTCCTGGGGCCGCGCCCCTTGGGGCATTCGGACGGTGAAATGCACTACTGCCCAAGGTGATTCGCTGACGCGGGCGGCGTACTCGATGCTCTCACCCCGGAGCTCACGAACCAGGACGTCCTGCATCGCGAGCCGAACGGCCGTGGTGTACCGATCGCGTGGCAGATATACCAGGCACGACACGAAGTGTGCGAGCTGATCGGCGCGCAGGAACAACAAGGTTCGGCGGCGCGAGCCCAGGTCGACCACGGCCATTGCCATTTCCAACAGCTCCCGCGAGCTGAGCGCAAAGAGCTCCGAACGGGGAATGGTTTGGATGATGTCGAGCAGGAGTTGGCCCGGATGGCTGGGATCACGCTGCGCCATCGCGATCGCCTCGCTGACCCGCTTCGAAATCAGCGGAATGTCCATCACATTGGCATTCATGGCGGCGACGGTGAAAAGGCCGACGAAGCGGTGCTCGACCGCCTGATGCCCGGGGTGCTCGCGGACCACGACGATATAGGGGTACGCACCGTAGCGCAGGAAGCTGGGAATCGTGGCCTGCGCCAGCACCAGCAGGTCGTCGCTGTCGGTGAGCTGCGGAAGGACCTCCTCCCGGCGCCGCAGTACGCCAAGGCGACTCGACGGGTCGACCGACGACTGTCCGTCACTCACCGGGCAACGCTGATAACCCAGCAGCACGAAATTCCCGTCGGCAAGCCAACGCAGCAGCGCAGCAACGTCCTTGCGATCCGGACCGGGGAACCGTCCCTCCGGGTCGGTGTCCAGTTCATTGGCAAGACCGAGCAGCGTCCCGGTCAACGCCCGCGAGTCGAGCGCAACCTGACGGGCGTCGGCGAGCACATTGGGCAACAGCCGCTCGGCCTCCGCCAGCGCCTTGGAGTCGACCGAACTGGCCAGCTGAACATGGATCCACGCCTCGTCGATGCCTTCGCGAGAGCTGTCCGCCTCCGAGGCCGGCCGGATATCCAGCAGCTCCCCGGTCGGGCTGCGCCGCACCCGCAGCACCGGGTTCATGATCGCCTTGTACGCCACCCCGAGCCGGTGCAGCAGCACGGTCACGGAATCCATCAGCATCGTCGCGTAGTCGGTGACGATCTGCAGCGCGGGGCCGAACCCGGCCGGGTCATCCTGCGCATAGAGCTCAACGCGGGTTTCCCCGACCTGTCGCTGCTTGCCCAGCTTGTAGTGCGCGGCCAGCAGCGCCGGCGACATCAGTTTTCCTGCCGCCCTCATGTCCACCGGGGCGGTGACGGTATCGACGGTCGGCGCATCGCCGTGCGGACCGTGGTACGTCGCGATGTAGGCCCTGCCGAGCTTTTCGAGGGTGGCCGGGGCGACCATCATCGGCTCGGTCGGCCCGTTGATGGCCCCCGGATTGACCGTCATGCGGCTCGCTCCTGCCTCACTGCTGCCTACCTGCGCTGGTACGCAGCTGCGACATTAGTCGCGTGTGAGCCGGCGGTGGGTCACCCTGTGCGGACGGGCCGCTTCGACACCAAGTCGTTCCACTTTGTTCTCTTCATAGGCGGCGAAGTTGCCCTCGAACCAGAACCATTTGGCCTCGTTGTCGTCGTCGCCCTCCCACGCCAGGATGTGCGTGCAGGTGCGGTCCAGGAACCAGCGGTCGTGGGAGATCACCACCGCACAGCCCGGGAACCGCTCCAGCGCGTTCTCCAGCGAGCTGAGGGTCTCGACGTCGAGATCGTTGGTCGGCTCGTCGAGCAGGATCAGGTTGCCGCCCTCTTTCAAGGTGAGCGCCAGGTTGAGCCGGTTGCGCTCACCGCCGGACAGCACGCCGGCCGGTTTCTGCTGGTCGGGCCCCTTGAACCCGAACGCCGAGACGTAGGCCCGGGACGGGATCTCGTTCTGCCCGACTTCGATGTAGTCCAGTCCGTCGGAGACCACCTGCCACACGGTTTTCTTCGGGTCGATGCCCGCGCGCGACTGGTCGACGTAGCTGAGTTTGACGGTCTCACCGACCTTGACGGTGCCGCTGTCGGGTTGTTCGAGTCCGACGATGGTCTTGAACAAGGTCGTCTTGCCGACACCGTTGGGGCCGATGACGCCGACGATGCCGTTGCGTGGCAACGTGAAGGACAGGTCCTTGATCAACGGCCTGCCCTCGAAGCCCTTGTCCAGGTGCTCGACCTCCACCACCAAACTGCCCAGCCGTGGGCCGGTCGGGATCTGGATCTCCTCGAAGTCGAGCTTGCGGGTCTTCTCCGCCTCGGCGGCCATCTCCTCATAGCGCTGCAGCCGCGCCTTGCCCTTGGCCTGTCGGGCCTTGGCCCCGGACCGCACCCACGCCAGCTCGTCCTGCAACCGCTTCTGCAGCTTGGCGTCCTTGCGGCCCTGCACCGCGACGCGCTCGGCCTTCTTCTCCAGATATGTGGAGTAGTTGCCCTCGTAGGGGTAGGCCCGACCGCGGTCGAGTTCCAGGATCCACTCGGCGACGTTGTCCAGGAAGTAGCGGTCGTGGGTGACCGCGAGGATCGCGCCCTTGTACTCGGCCAGGTGCTGCTCGAGCCATTGCACGCTTTCCGCGTCGAGGTGGTTGGTCGGCTCGTCGAGCAGCAGCAGGTCGGGCTTGGACAGCAGCAGCTTGCACAACGCGACCCGCCGCCGCTCACCGCCGGACAGATGGGTCACAGGCTCGTCGGGCGGCGGGCAGCGCAGCGCGTCCAACGCCTGCTCGAGCAGCGAGACGAGGTCCCACGCGTCGGCGTGGTCCAGGTCCTCCTGCAGCCGGCCCATCTCCTCCATCAGCTCGTCGGAGTAGTCGGTGGCCATCAGCTCGGCCACCTCGTTGAAGCGATCGAGCTTGACCTTGATCTCGCCCAGCCCCTCTTCGACGTTGCCCCGGACCGTCTTCTCCTCGTTCAGCAGGGGTTCCTGCTGCAGAATGCCGACGGTGGCGCCGGGCTGCAGAAATGCGTCGCCGTTGTTGGGCTGGTCCAGGCCGGCCATGATCCGCAGGACGCTTGACTTGCCGGCCCCATTCGGCCCTACCACGCCGATCTTGGCTCCCGGCAGGAAAGCCAGCGTGACGTCGTCAAGGATGACCTTGTCGCCGTGCGCCTTGCGGACCTTCCGCATCGTGTAGATGTAATCGGCCATGCCGTACTAATGCCTCTCTGGTCTCGGTATTGCTCGCGGACCATCGTAGGCGTAGGCACTGGCCGTCCCGACCGCACCGTCAGCGGCTCAGCCGGCTCATGCCGACACGGGCAGCGCCTTTCCGCCGACGGTCTCGTCCGCCTCGTCCGCCTCGGCCTCGACCGGGGACTCGTCGTCCTTGCGTTCGGCGCCCTCGTCGCTGTTGCCGCCGGTTTGTTTCGGCCGTTGGATGGTTGCGATGCTGCGCGCCAGATCCGGTCCGACCGAGGTGGCCCGCACTTCCAGCGACGAACGCCGAACGCCTTCGCGGTCCTCGTACTCGCTGGTGTACACGTAACCAACAACGATCACCGGGTCACCCTTCCCGAGCGAGGCGCCGACACCGGTGACCAGCTTGCCCCAGCAGTTCACCGAGACGAACAACGAGTTGCCGGGTTCCCACTTGCCCTCGGCGGTGCGTCGCCGCGAGTTGCTGGCCACCCGGAATTTGTAGACCTCCTGATCGCCGACCCGGCGCCGGATGGGATCGGTGACGATGGTCCCGACGACGGTGAACGGTGTCTCGAACATGGTTTTCCTTTCGATTCGTCTGGCTTCTGCCGTACATCGCCATTTACCCGGTCGACGCCGACACTGCCGCGCAGACGCGGCCCGGCTCTGTCGCGGGATGTGGATAAATCGCTCACTGTGGATTCACCGAACGTGCGTCCACTGCGAAAAACTTGGACGAATTTCGCAGTGAGCGCACGCTCGGCGCTGGCAGCGATCTAGCCCCTGTCGCGGCGGGCGAGTTCGGCCAGCATGGCGTTGTAGGCGGCCAGCGCCGCGTCGTCGTCGCGATCGGCCGCCCGGTCGAGCCTCTTGGCGGTGCGCCGATCGCTGCGCGTCCATTGCACCAGCAATGCGATCATCACCACAACCAGCGGGATTTCGCCTGCGGCCCAGGCGATTCCACCGCCCAGTCGCTGGTCACCGAGCAGATCGGTGTGCCAGTAGAGCTGCAGCGACTCGTAGAAGCTCTCCCCCAGCACGTCTTTCGTGCTCATCAACACCACGCCGAAGAACGCGTGCAGCGGCAATGACGCAAACACCATCCCCAACTTGCCAAGTGGCGGAATCGGACGCGGTGTGGGATCGACGCCGATGACCACCCAATAGAACAGATAACCGGTGATCAGGAAATGCAGGTTCATCGCGAGATGGGCCGCGTGACTGCCGGCCGCGGCGTCGAAGATGCCCCCGAAGTACAGGCCGTAGAAGCCGACGACGAACAACAGGGTCGCGACGATCGGGTTGGTGAAGAACCGCGACAGTCGGGAGTGCAACGCCGCCAGCAGCCACTCGCGCGGGCCGGGCGGATCGTCCCGCCGGGCGGTCGGCAGCGCCCGCAGCGCCAGCGTCACCGGCCCGCCGAGCACCAGCAGGATCGGCGTGAGCATCGACAGCAGCATGTGAGCGGCCATGTGCATGCTGAACATGGCGGGCATGTACCGGCCGACACCCGAGGACGTCGCCAGCAGCAGCACCACGCAGCCCAACAGCCACGCCACGATCCGGCCCGTCGGCCACATATCGCCACGCCGGCGCAGGCGGCGCACCCCGACCAGATACAGCACCGCCATGACGATGGCCGCGGTGCCGAAGATCAAGTCGAACCGCCAGTCGAACAGCACCCGGGCCACGGTGGGCGGCCCGGCGAAGTCATAGCCGATCTCGATGGCGGGAATGGATGGATTGAAGACCGGTGGCGGGGGCGGCGGAGTCCGGCCCAGCGCGACGGCCACACCGAATGTCAGACCGAAGATCACCGCCTCGATCAGCGCCAGTTTGATCAGCGGGCCGCGCGCCTGCGGATCCGACCGCAGCGCGGCGACGCCGCTGCGCCGCTGACGCCATCCGATGAAGCCGAGCGCGCACAGCGCGGCGGCCTTGGCGATGATCAGCCAGCCGTAACCGCTGTGCAGCAGGTCGCCCGGTCGAACCCGCACCAAGGCATTGACGACGCCGCTGAGCGCCATCGCGACGAAGCAGCACAGGGCGAGGGCGGAGAACCGACGCGCGGCCAGCGCGGCGTGCCCGCCGCGGCGTAGCGCATGGGCGAGCAGCGCCAACAGGCCGCCGGCCCACAACGCGGCCGCAATCAAGTGGATGAGCAGGCTGTTGGTCGCCAGGTCGTGCGAGCCGCCCGATGACGAATGGCCGGTGAGCGCCAACGGAATCAGGGTGACCAGTGCGCCGCCGAACAGCACCGGCATGGGTGACCAGCGCAGCACCGGAATGCTCGCGATAGTGACCGCCGCGGCCAAGAACGCCGTCCACCGCCAGGCCCCCGCGGTCTCGACCAGACTCGCCACCGCCCAGATGTCCGACAGGCTGAGGCGGGCCGTCAGCGGCTGACCGGTGACATCGGAGACGGTCAGCGGCACCAGTAGCGCCGCACAAACCGCCCATACCCCCGACGCCACGGTGCCCAGGCGCAGCGCCCGGTAGCCGTCGGCGTCGAGCACACCATTCTGCTGCGGCGGCACCAGAAAGGCCGCGAACAGAAACGATCCGACGGCCAGCACGGCGGCGATCTCCCCGGCGGCCCGCACGAACGGCAGGCCATAGGTGGTTACCGGGCCGGGATCGGGCAGACCCGTGGCGGTCAGCGCGTCGGCCAGCGTCAGCGCGCCGATACCCGCGGCGGTCGCACCCGCCAGCATCGCGACCCCAATGAGCACCGGCGCCACCGCGCTACTGCGCACGCCGGCCGTGACGGTGGTCATGCGCCCAGCGTATGGCGTGTGGCTAGGCGGACTCGCTGCGCATGCGGCGTCGCTCCACCTCGCGCGCGAGGAACTGCTCGCGGGATATCTGCTCGACCTTGTCCATATCCCGCAGGATGGCGCGCATTTCGTCAAGGAACGCGATGCGCCGCTCGGTCAGGTCGGCCGCAGCGTCCAGCAGATGCTGATCGGCGACCACCTGACGCGCGGTGGCGAACAGCAGCGCGGACACCGACTCGTTGCTACGCACCCGGTTCTGCGCGACGTACTGGTTTCCCACTCCGAGCGCACGTTTCGTCAGATCCTTCTCGCCGATCTCCGCGGGCGCGTCGCGCAACACGTCAGCCACGATCTCGTAGGCCTCGAAGTAGGGCCGCAGCACCGCCGTCGCGATCAGCGGTCGCTTGGCCCGCAGCAGCGTGTCGATGCCGTCGCGGCCGGCAGAGACGTGCGACTCCCAATCGTCGTGCCAGGCCATCTCTTCGGCGAGGTGCTCGCGAAATGCCGCGGAGTCGGCGAAGTAGAACTCGAACTTGAGCAGGTCCCGCAGCCGCATCGCCTGTTCCCAGAAAGCCTCCAATCGATCGCCTTCGGCTCGTGCGGCGTAGGCGAGTGACAGCTCGACAATCGACGTTTCCAGGAAAGCGTCGATGGTGGTGTTGCGGTAGAACGCGGCCTCGTGCTCTTGCTCCGGACTTATGCGCCACACCGGCTCCCTGCCACCCTCGACGCAGGTGACCGGATGTCCGTTGGACATTGCGTCCAGAGCGGCCCGTACGCCATCGGCGGTGCGCAGCCGCAGCGCGCTGTTGGTCATCGGCGTCTGCTTGCGCTCCAGGTAGTCCAGCGAGTCCTGCAGCGTGTGATGCAGCTGGTCGAGGGTGAGCGCCACACCGCGGGTGGTCAGCAGCAGCGCCGACACCAGCCCGGTGGCGTTGACCGGCGTCGCCCTCAGTATCCGCCAGGCCACCTCGAAGGCCGTCTTCTGCATCGCCAGCCGCTTCCCGGCGTCATCCTTGGTGATCGGTCCACCCGGCTCGCCCAGGTACTCCCGCATCGAAACGGCTTGCGGGAAGCGGACGTAGATCTTGCCGTAGTTGCGTTCACCCTGCGCCTTGATGAAGTTGTACAGCCAGGACAGCCCCTCGGGTGTCTTCTCGCCGCCGCGGGCATAGGCGGCGTATTCGGCGGTCTCGTGCAGCTGATCGAAGCTGATCGACACCGGCTGCAGCAATATGTCGTCGCTGCGTCCGTCGAGATAGGCGTCGGCGACGTAGGCCATCAGACCGAGCTTGGGCGGCAACATCTTTCCGGTCCGCGACCGGGTGCCCTCGATGGACCAGCTCAGGTTGAACCGCTTCTCGACGATGTAGCCGACGAACTGCCGGAGCACGTACTTGTACAACGGCTCGTCGAGCTTGCGCCGGATGAAGATGACGCCCGAGCGGCGCATCAGCGGGCCCATGAACCCGAATGACAGGTTGATACCGGCGAATGTGTACACCGGCGGCAGCCGGTTCTCCTGCATGGCCACCGGCACGATCACGCCATCGAGGTAGGACCGATGCGAGAACAGCAGCACCGCCGGGTGCGTTTCCAACGCGCGCCGCATCGACTCGATCTCGGCGCGGTCGTAGTCGATATTGGGATCGAAACCCCGACTGAAGATCGCCCGGCCCACCGACGGGATGAGGTCGACGGAAAACCGGCTCCACCCGGTGGCCAGCTCGTCCAGCATCTTGCCCGCCGCTTCGACCGTCGCGCCGGGAATCTGCTCCAAGCCCTCACGGAACCGCGCCGACGCCAGCATTTCGGGCTTGATGAGCTTCGGCGACTTGTACTCCGGCCCGAGCAACCGCAGCTCGACGCGGTCGATGGCCAGGATGGCGCGCCGGATCACGAAATGTGCGAGGTCGCGCGGGTTCTCGCCGACCGTGGTGTCGTTCCACTGCTGGCGCAGCTCGGAAACCTTCGCGGGCTCGCCCGCGACCACCCGCGCGCGCGACGGATCCCGCTTGAGGATGCGGCGTTGCAGAATCTCCGGAGGCCGATAGGTGTCCCGGCCGGAAATCAACGCCGCGACCTTCGAGCGGGTGGGCAGGCCGCCGGGCACCCAGAAGACGCGCACCGGCACCACAGCCCGGTCCTCGTCGGCTTCCAGCTCCTCGACGAGCCGTGCCAGCACGCCCGGCGGCGGATCCTCTTCCGACGGAAGCTCCAGCACCTCGACGGTGGACTCCGGATGCTCACGCCGTTGGCGCTGTAGCCAGTCGCGCAGCAGCTCACGCTCGGCCGGCGATGACACCGAGGCCAGCACCAGGGCGTCGTCGGTGGTGGAGAAGCTGGCCATCGGGTCGGCGGGGACCGTCACGACCGAGCCTTTTTCGTCGACGCCTTCTTGGCCGAAGCCTTCTTGGCTGCGGCCTTCTTGGCTGCGCTCATCTTGGCGGTCGCCTTCTTGGCGGTCGCCTTCTTGGCAGGAGTCTTCTTCGCTGGAGTCTTCTTGGCTGCGGCCTTCTTCGGTGCGGCCTTCTTCGCCGTCGTCTTCTTGCGGGCGTACGGGCCGATCTTCGGCAGCTCCTCGTGCGGCCAGTCCTTCAGCGTGTCGAGGAAGAGCTGACGCACCTCGGCAATGCGGTCGGACAGGTTCTCCACCGTCCAGTCGTCAACGGGGATCGGTGGATACACCACGACATCGACGGTGCCGGGATTGAAGGTCGTCGAATCGCGGGCCGAGATGACCTCCGCATTGCGGATCACCATCGGCACGATCGGGATTCCGGCCGACATCGCAATCCGGAACGGGCCCTTCTTGAACGGCCCGACCTCGGTGGTGTCCAGCCTTGTGCCCTCCGGCGCGATCAGGATGGACAGACCCTTGCGCGCCGTTTCCTCGATCTTCTTCAGGCTTTCGACCGCGGCCTTGGGGTTGTCGCGGTCGATGAAGGCAGCGTCCATCACCTTGCCGAGGGTGCCGACGATCGGATCGCTCTCCAGTTCCTTCTTGCCGACGGAGGTGAAGTTGACGTCGACCAGCCTGCCCGCGATGACCGGGTCAACCTGGTTGCGGTGGTTGAAGATGAACACCGCGGGCCGCTGCGCGGTCAGGTTCTCCTTGCCCAGCAGATTGATGTTGACGCCGGTTGCGGTCAGCAGCGCACGGCCGAAGGCGGACGTGAAGAAGTTGACCCCGGTGCGCTTGTTGCGCGTCAGCACGCCCAACCCGAGCGCTCCGGCCGCTATCGGCACCATCGACGCCACCCCGGCCGCGGTCCGCAGCTGTGAGACCGGGTTGTTGCCGCTGCGACTGGTGAACCGCAGCACCGGCCACCCCCGTTTGGCCGCCACCGCTGCCAGCTTTCCGGCCGGGTTGGTGGGTCGCGGATTGCCGACCAGGTACATCAACGCGACGTCCTCGTCGCCGTCGGCGTAGAAATAGCTCTTCGACAGATCCACGCCGTTCTGGGCCGCGAATGCCTGCACGGCCCTGGCCTTGCCCGGTCCCCAGAGAATGGGCCTGAGCACCTGGCCCGTGATCAGGCCGTCGTCGTCGGTCTCGAACTTGTTGCTCAGCACGTTCTTGATGCCTAAGAACCGAGCAACGGGCTCAACTTGCACGGTCAGCGCCGAGGAGCTGAGCACCACGGTATGGCCGCGCTCCATGTGGGCATGAACCAGATCGCGCATCTCCGGATAGATGCGGCCCATGATCTTCTGCACGAACAGCCGCTCGGCCAGTTCGTCAATGTCGCTGAGCGAGCTGCCCCGCAGCATGCGGGCGCCCTTTCCGATCAGGTCCTCGAACTCCGAACGGCCCAGCTGGTGATTCAGGCCGGCCTGCACCATGCCGATGAATTCACCGACGCCAATCTGACGGCGTCGCATCCGATCCCGGGTCATGATCACACCGGTGAAGCCGGCAACGAGAGTGCCGTCCAGATCGAAGAACGCGCCGACCTTGGGACCCGCCGGGCTGCCGTCGATCTCGGCGACCGACCCGGGCAACCGCATGGTACGCGGATTGGTGCGCCGGAACGGTTGGCCGCTTCCCGAAGTCATTGGGCCGTGCTCCCGTTCGGCGATGTCGGATTGGACCCGGATTCATCGGTCGTGAATGAGGCGGGGAAGGAACGGCCTTCACCGCCGAGCGCCAGCACCTCGTCGAATCCGGCCTTCAGGTATCGGGCGAACAGATCACCGTCCGTAACCGCTGCGCGGTCGTAGCGCGCCGTGATCGTGCAGTATCCCGCCCGAGACACCAGCACAACCATCATTGCTACACCGGGCAACGGGCCAAGTCCGTACTGCCGCAAGATCTTTGCTCCCGCGATGAAGGTGTCGCCGGCATAGACCGGGACATTGCTGGCCTGAACATCGGAGTGCACAATGGATCCCGCCATGGATTCCAGCACGGTGTCGGGGAGCAGGCTCAGAACGGGCGCGATCGCACCGACCATGTCGAGGGCGCGCTCGTCTCGCTTGCGGGTCATCTGAGACCGGATGCTCTTGATGCGCTTCTCGGGATCGACCATGCCCACCGGCGCGGCGAGGTTGACACCGGCGAAGCGGTTGCCACCGGCGGGATCGGAATCGGACCGCATATTCACCGGGATCGCCATTGGCAACGTGTCGATCGGCACGCCCTTGGCTTCGTGGTAGCGACGCAGGGCACCGCACAGTCCGGCCAGATACGCGTCGTTGATCGAACCCCCTGCCGCCTTCGCAGCCTTGTGCAGGTCGCCGAACTCGATATCGATTGCGTCGCTTCGCGAGGACAAGCTCCTACGCCGCAGCACCGGCGACGGCTCCGCGGCCGGACCCATCACCCGGGCGCCGGACAGGGCGTAGTCCACGACGCCACCCATCGTCGTCACCGGGTCGCGGATCACGTGCCCGACCGCTTGGGCGGCGCCGAACAGTGCGTCGCGAACACCACCGGCGATCGCGCCCGGGAGCCGGTTAATCCCTTGACGCATCAGATCGTTGGGCGACAGATCCTGCGGAATCGGCATCGGCGGGATGTCTTCGGGCGGCGGGTCGCGCTCGAGATCGTAGATGTTGGCGAACATTTCGACACCACCGACACCATCGGTCACGGCGTGACTGAGATGGACCATCAGCGCGGCCCGGCCGCCGGCCAGTCCCTCGACGAGCGTGGCCGTCCACAGCGGCCGGGAGATGTCCAGCGGTGACTGCAGCGCGACCTCGGCCAGGTCCATGACCTCACGCAGGGTGCCGGGCGCCGAGACACGCATCCGGCGCACGTGAAAATCGAGATTGAAGTCCGGGTCGATGACCCAGCGCGGCGAAGCGGTCGGCAGCGTCGGCATCACCACCTTCTGCCGCAGCCTCAGCACCTTGCGTGAGGCGTTCTCAAACCTGGCCCGGAACTTGTCCCAGTCGGGGGTGGTGTCCAGAATCTCGACGGTCATGATCCCCGAGCGCGTGCGGGGATTGGCTTCGCCACGGTGCAATATCTGGTCGACCGGGCTGAGCTCCTCCGGGAGTCCGGCCGCGTCCAGATCCGGCACGTCGCTCATGTTCGTCGCTCCCCTCGCTACTCCCAAGTGCTGCTGACCCCACGCTAGTCCGCTGCCCGTCGACGCGAAGGGGCTTTAATTGCTGTTGCGACGCGGGAACGCCCTCCGCGGAGCCCTGCCTTCATGCCGAAGTTCGGCGGGCGCGACGGGGTTCGGACACTCCAGGCGCCGGACTCAGCGGATGGTTCACGAATGCCCTGTCGCTGAGGTCAGCGGGGAACTGCGCGCGGCAGCTCGCGGAATGCGGCAGCATCCAACACTCCTGCCTGCTGGCCGTTCCTGCTGGGCGCAATCCGGAGCGTGACCGACGCGCCATGTGCGGCGGGCTGGACGTAATAGCACTCATCGGTCTCCGGACAGTAGATGCACACCGTATCGATTGCGCCCTTATCGGTCGGTGTCATGTGCGTCCCGTTACGGTCCGCCCACATAGACCGGAACCCGTCCATCGGTTCAAGGGCATTCGGCTACGGTGGGTGCGCTGCCCCCGTAGCTCAGCGGACAGAGCAACCGCCTTCTAAGCGGTTGGTCGCAGGTTCGATTCCTGCCGGGGGCACCAGTGTGATGTCTCGGGACATCGTTGACAGATGTCCCGAGACATTGTTGGCATTTAGGGCCTGTTTTCGGGTGAGTTTCCGCATTTGAC
>NZ_JBOGDB010000154.1:0-5697 GCF_050701515.1 Mycobacterium sp.
AAACGGCGGGCCAGCAGCACGCGTGCCTCGGCATCGGCCAGCTCGGCGACCAGCGCCACCGGCACCGACACCGGGTCGACCAGCGCCAGCGCCGCGGACAGTTCGTTCTCGGCGGCTTCCCTGGCGCCTCGCGGGGCCTGCTCGGCGGTGTCGGCCAATGTTGCGAGCCGCTTGCCTTCGGGTCCGGCCCCATAGGCGTCCACGGCGGCCGCGCGGGCCACCACCGCGCGGCGGGCCAGCGCGCCGTCGAGCGCCTGCCAGGACAGATCGTAGCGAACGTGCAGCCGGTCCAGCCGGTGTGCGGTCTGATAAGCCCACCCCGCCACCAACAGCAGCGCCGCCAGCAGGACCAGCAGGGCGATGACCACGATCCAGGTGATCACCTGGCCACCTGCACCTTCGCCCCAGCCCCGGCGACCGTCTCGTAGACCCGCATGATCTGGCGTTCCACCACCGACCAGTCGTAGCGGTGCACAGCCTCGGTGGCCGACTCGATGTAGCGGCCGCGCGCGACGTCGTTCTCCAGCACCTCGGTGAGGCCGGCCGCAAGTTCATCGGCGTCGTCGACGGGCACTAATCGGCCGGCCTTGCCGTCGAGCAACACCCGGCGGAAGGCGTCCAGGTCGCTGGCCACCACCGGGGTACCGGCGGCCATCGCCTCGACCAGCACGATGCCGAAGCTCTCGCCGCCGGTGTGGGGCGCGCAGTAGACGTCGGCGCTGCGCATCGCCGATGCCTTTGCGGCGTCGTCGACCTGGCCGAGGAAGCGCAGGTGCCCGGCCAGCGGCCCGACCTCCTCGCGCAGTTCGTCTTCGTCGCCGCGGCCCACGATCAGGATCTCGATGTCAGGAAATCGCTCGACCAGCGTGGGCAGCGCAGCGACCAGCACCTCCATGCCCTTGCGGGGCTCGTCGAACCGACCGAGGAACAACACCGACCTCCCCGGTCGCGGGTATCCGTCCAGGCACGGCGCCGACGCGAACGACGCCACGTCGACGCCGTTGGGGATCTCGACGGCGTCCGAGCCGAGTGCCTCCATCTGCCAGCGCCGCGCCAGATCGGACACCGCGATGCGGCCGACGATCTTCTCGTGCCAGGGCCGCAGGATGCCCTGAAAGACCGACAGTGTCAGTGATTTGGTGGTCGAGGTGTGGAAAGTCGCCACGATGGGGCCCTCCGCCACCATCAACGCCAGCATCGACAGGCTGGGGGCGTTCGGCTCGTGCAGGTGCAGCACGTCGAAGTCGCCGTCGGTCAACCAGCGTTTGACCTTGCGGTGGGTGGCCGGGCCGAACCGCAGCCGCGCCACCGACTTGTTGTACGGAATCGGTACCGCCTTGCCGCCGGAGACCACGTAGTCGGGCAGCTTGACGTGCGGCGACGACGGCGCCAGCACGCTGACGTCGTGACCACGGGTCCGCATCACCTCCGCCAGTTGCAGCACATGGGACTGCACGCCCCCGGGGACGTCGAACGAGTACGGGCACACCATGCCGATGCGCATCAGGTATCGCCCCTGAGTTTGGCCTGCCGTTCCGCGGACAGATCGGCCAGCCACTGCGGCTGCAGCATGTGCCAGTCGGCGGGATGTGCGGCGATGCCTTTGGCGAACCGGTCCGCCAATGCCTGGGTGATGGCGGCGACGTCACCCGACGACGTGTCCAGCGCGTCATGAACATGGACCACACAGTCGTCGCCGTCGTAGTAGACGTGCGCCGGGTGCAGTGGCGCACCGGTCTCGATGGCCAGTTTCGCCGGACCGGCCGGCATCCGGGTGGGCTCGCCAAAGAAGTCGACCTGCACACCGTTGCGGGTCAGGTCGCGTTCCGCCATCAGGCACACGAACTTGTTGCCGCGCAGCCGCTCAGCGAGTAGCTCGAACGGCGGCCGTTCACCACCCGACAGCGGAATCACCTCGAACCCCAGGCTCTCCCGGTATTCGATGAAACGCCGGTACAACGACTCCGGCTTGAGGCGCTCGACAACCGTGGCAAAGGTGCCGTGCTTGCGGGCCAGCCACACTCCGGCCATATCCCAGTTTCCGCTGTGCGGCAGCGCCAGCACGCCACCACGCCCAGCGTCCATGGCCGCCTGAAGCCTGTCCGCCCCGATGAACACCTCGTCGAGGCGACGGGCGACGGCGGGTAGGTCCATAGACGGCAACCGAAATGCCTCCCGCCAATATCGGGCGTATGAGGCCAGCGATGCACGAATCAGCCCGTCCGGCACCCTGGCTGGTGTCACGCCGAGGACGCGGGCCAGGTTCTTGCGCAGTTGCGCGGGCCCGCCGTTGCGGGAGGCGTAGACCGCGCCGGCGTCGAAGGCGTTGCGCGCCACCAATTCCGGCATCGCGCGGACCAGTCGCCAGCCCGCCGCGTAGCCAAAATCGGTGATCTGGCCCCCGAGCGGGAAACGGCTGCCACGAGTCGCCTGCGGTCCCGTCGGGGTGGTGGTCACTGCTCATCCCCCTGCCCTACGGGCGGGTGGTGCCCCCACTTCTCGGGTTTTTCGCCGGACTCGGCCTGCTGCTTCGGCTCCATCGCGCCCGGTGAGGTCCGCACGGTGTGCAGACGCTGCAGCAGAGTGACCACGCTGGCGACTGCGAGCACCCACATCGCGACGTGCACCAACCACGGCATGTGCAGGAACCACACGCCGGACAGCCCCGCGCCGACCAGGACGATGATCAGGCGCTCCGGCCGCTCGATCAGCCCACCCTCGCCGCTCAGGCCGCTGGCCTCGGCGCGCGCCTTGACGTAGGAGATCACCTGCGAGGTCACCAGGCAGATCAGGATGGCCACCACCAGCGACGCGCTGTGCAGCCCGAACGCCGCCCACCACAGCAGCCCGGCGAACACCGCGCCGTCGGCGATCCGGTCGCAGGTGGCGTCCAGCACCGCTCCGAACCGGGTGCCGCCGCCGCGCACCCGGGCCATCGCGCCGTCGAGCATGTCGGCCAGCACGAAGAAAGACACCGCCACCGAGCCCCACCACAGCTGTCCGATCGGGTACAGCGTCAGCGCCGCGATCACCGTCCCCGCGGTGCCGACGATGGTGATGCCGTCCGGCGTGAACCCGGCGCGCAGCGCGCCCTTGGCGACCGGCGTCGAGAGCTTTTCGTACGCCGCGCGGGTCATCAGATAGAAGTCGCTCACGGTTGTTTCGTCCACTCGGTCGCGAGCAGTTCGCGGGTGTCGCGCAGCAGCTGCGGGATGACCTTGGAGTCCCCGATGATCGTGATGAAGTTCGCGTCACCGATCCAGCGCGGGACGACGTGCATATGCAGGTGCTCGGCCAACGATCCGCCGGACACCCGGCCCAGGTTCAGCCCGACGTTGAAACCCATCGGCTTCGAGACGTTCTTGATCACCCGAATGGCCTTCTGTGTGAACGCCATCAGATCGGCACTCTCCTCCGCGGTGAGGTCTTCGAGCTCGGACACCCGCCGATACGGCACCACCATCAGGTGCCCGGGGTTGTACGGATAGAGGTTCAGCACCACATAGACGGTCTCGCCGCGGGCGACGACCAGGCCGTCCTCGTCGGACAGCGTGGGGATGTCGGTGAACGGCTCCGGCTGCGAAGCGGGATCGCGTTTCATCGGGGCTTCGGCGAGGTAGTTCATCCGGTACGGCGTCCAGAGGCGCTGCAGATGATCCGATTCGCCGACGCCGCGATCGACGACTGTGTGCTCGTCATACGGCCGGTGTTCGGTCACGTCGTCGTGCCTGCCTTGATCAATTCCGCTGTGGGCGCCGCATTTTCGCGGTTTGCGATCCAGTTCACGATCGCCTCGACCGCCTCGTCGCGGGGCACTCCGTTGACCTGGCTACGGTCGCCGAACCGGAAGCTCACCGCGCCGGCCTCGACGTCGCGATCGCCGGCCAGCAGCATGAATGGCACCTTCTGGTTGGTGTGATTGACGATCTTCTTGGCCATCCGATCGTCGCTGGTGTCCACCTCTACGCGGATACCGTGCGACTTCAGCTGCTCGGCAACGCTTTCCAGGTAGGCCACGTGTCCGTCTGCCACCGGGATGCCGACCACCTGCACCGGCGCCAGCCACGCCGGGAAGGCGCCGGCATAGTGCTCGGTGAGGATGCCGAAGAACCGCTCGATCGACCCGAAAAGCGCGCGGTGGATCATCACCGGCCGCTGCCGGGTGCCGTCGTCGGCGGTGTACTCCAGCTCGAAGCGCTCCGGGAAGTTGAAGTCCAGCTGGATGGTCGACATCTGCCAGGTCCGGCCCAGCGCGTCCTTGACCTGGACCGAGATCTTCGGCCCGTAGAACGCCGCGCCGCCGGGGTCGGGCACCAGTTCCAGTCCGGATGCGGCGCCCACCTCGGCCAGCACGTCGGTGGCCTCCTCCCACGCCTCCGCGGAGCCGACGAACTTGTCCGGATCCTTGGTGGACAGCTCCAGATAGAAGTCGGTCAGGCCGTAGTCGGCGAGCAGGTCGAGCACGAAACGCAACAGCGAGGTCAGCTCGTCGCGCATCTGCTCGCGGGTGCAGTAAATGTGCGCGTCGTCCATGGTCAGGCCGCGCACCCTTGTCAGCCCGTGCACGACGCCGGAGAGTTCGTAACGGTAGACGGTGCCGAACTCGAAGAGCCGCAATGGCAGTTCGCGATACGACCGCCCGCGGGCACGGAAGATCAGGCAATGCATCGGACAGTTCATCGGCTTGAGGTAGTAGTCCTGGCCGGGCTTGCGCAGCGTGCCGTCCTCGTCGTACTCGGCGTCGAGGTGCATCGGCGGGAACATGCCGTCGGCGTACCAGTCCAGGTGGCCCGACGTGTGGAACAGCTGCGCCTTGGTGATGTGCGGCGAGTTGACGAACTCGTAGCCGGCCTCGATGTGCTTGCGTCGCGAGTACTCCTCCAGTTCCCTGCGCACGATGCCACCCTTGGGATGGAAAACCGCCAGGCCGGAGCCGATTTCGTCGGGGAAGCTGAACAGGTCGAGCTCGACGCCGATCTTGCGATGGTCGCGACGCTGCGCCTCCTCGATCAGCTCCACGTGGCGGTCGAGCGCCTGCTGCGACTCCCACGCGGTGCCGTAGATGCGCTGCAGGCTGGCGTTGTCCTGGTTGCCTCGCCAGTACGCGGCCGAGCTGCGGGTCAGCTTGAACGCCGGAATGAACTTCGTGGTCGGAATGTGCGGCCCACGGCACAGATCGCCCCAAACCCGCTGGCGGGTGCGGGGATTGAGGTTGTCGTACGCGGTCAGCTCATCGCCGCCGACCTCCATAACCTCGGGATCACCGGACTTGTCGTCCACGAGCTCCAACTTGTACGGCTCGTTGGCAAGTTCCTCGCGCGCCTGGTCTTTCGATTCGTAGACCCGCCGGGAAAACAGTTGGCCTTCCTTGACGATCTGGCGCATGCGCTTCTCGAGCGCCTCCAGGTCTTCCGGCGTGAACGCCTCCGCCACGTCGAAGTCGTAATAGAAGCCGTCGGTGATCGGCGGCCCGATGCCCAGTTTGGCTTCCGGGAACTTCTCCTGAACGGCTTGGGCAAGCACGTGCGCCGCCGAATGCCGGATCACACTGCGGCCGTCCTCGGTGTCGGCGGCCACCGGCGTCACCTCGGCGTCGGCGTCGGGTACCCAGCTCAGGTCGCGCAGCCGCCCGTCGGCGTCACGGATCACGACGATCGCATCGGCGGCGCCGCGGCTCGGCAGCCCCGCGTCCCGGAC
>NZ_JBOGDB010000155.1:0-1832 GCF_050701515.1 Mycobacterium sp.
ACAAGGATGTGGTGCACACCCTGTTCGCCGAGATCGGGCCGTTCTACTCCGACCGCAACGGCGGCTATACCCGCATCATCAAGGTGGAGGCGCGCCAGGGTGACAACGCCCCGATGGCCGTCATCGAGCTGGTGCGGGAGAAGACGGTGACTTCCGAGGCCAACCGGGCTCGTCGTACGGCGGCGACCAAGAAGGAAGCGCCGCTGGCGGCGGCGGCTGCGCCGCAGGCAGCCGTCGAGCCGGAGGCTGCGGTGGGCCCGGAGGCCGAGGAGACCAAGGCCACCGACGAGCTTCCCGAGGCGGAGGACACCACCGCCGCCGAGGCATCGCGGTCCACACCGGCCGATGACTCCGACGCTTCCGATGAGGATGCCGACAAGTCCTAGTGGCATGACCGCGAGTCGTCTTCGGCTCGATATCGCCTACGACGGAACCGACTTCGCGGGCTGGGCGGTGCAGGCCGGACAGCGGACGGTCGCCGGGGTGCTGGACGACGCGTTGTCGACGGTGTTCCGCGTCCCGGTCCAACTGCGTGCGGCGGGTCGCACCGACGCCGGCGTGCACGCCACCGGTCAGGTGGCCCACGTCGATCTCCCCGCCGACGCACTGGGTCACGCGTATCCCCGGATTAAAGACCAAGCGGCTCCGGAGTTTCTGCCGCTGGTGCGACGACTGGCGCGGCTGCTGCCGTCCGATGTTCGCGTCCGGGACATCGTGCGCGCGCCAGCGGGTTTCGACGCCCGCTTCTCCGCGCTGCGCCGCCACTACGTCTACCGGTTGTCCACCGCCCCGTACGGGGTTGATCCGCAGCAGGCGCGCTTCGTGGCGGCCTGGCCGCGCCCGCTGGATGTCGAAGCGATGGCGGCGGCGTCAGAAGACCTGCTGGGCCTGCACGACTTCGCGGCGTTCTGCCGCCCGCGCGTCGGCGCCACCACGATCCGAGACCTGCAGCGGCTGGACTGGTCACGCGACGGCGACGACATCACCGGGCATGTCAGCGCCGACGCATTCTGCTGGTCGATGGTGCGCTCTCTGGTTGGCGCGCTGCTGGCGGTGGGGGAGCACCGTCGCGAACCCGGTTGGTGCAGTGAGCTGTTGACCTCGACCAACCGCTCCAGCGATTTCGCTGCCGCGCCGGCACACGGGCTGACGCTGACGGGCGTGGACTACCCGCCCGACGACCAGCTCGAGGCGCGCACCAAGGTCACCCGCGATCTGCGGGCCGCCGACTAAACCCTGCCGGCCACGAAGTCCGCGGCCTGGTTGACCATGCCGGCGTTGATGTAGGCCCTGGCCGCGTGGTCGGGCCAGTTGCCCTCCCAAGTCTCCGGGTCCGCCGGGTTACAGACCGGATCCGCGCCGTGGCACAACTCGATGGTCCGCTCGGAATAAAGCGGGTTGAAGTTCGTGATGGGCCCCACCCACGCCATGCCGTTGCCGAAGAGTGCGATCGCGGCGATCTTTTGGTCCATGCCCGGAGGCAACGGGCTGGTGAAGCCGAAGAACTGCATGGGAACGGCGAGCACCACGTCGGTGACCCCTGCGCCCAGTGAATAGCCGCCGAGCACCAGGCGGGTGTCCGGGCAGGTGTTGGCCATGTGCTGGATGTGCCCGCTCATGTCGTTGGCGCCGGTGTCGATCTCGTCGTTGGCGGGATAGCGCACCGCGTAGGCATCGATGTTCTTGTTCACCTTGGACCGCAGCGCGCTGACGAATGCGTTCCCGATTATCCCGAGGCCCTGTGACTCCGTTCGGCCGCGGGCGAATATGACCTCGACCTGTGGACACGCCGCCGAGGCCGAGGGGATCGCATTGGGGCCGGGAAGGAGTGC
>NZ_JBOGDB010000156.1:0-14485 GCF_050701515.1 Mycobacterium sp.
ATGTTGAGGTTGGTGGTGACGAACGGCACCGCAGACGACCTGCTTCCGGCGGGCGACGTCCGCGGCAAGACCGGTGAGGCCGAATTCGAGGGTGGCTCGCACTCCTGGTTCGCCGGCTATCGCGGCGACATGGCGTTCGCCGCCTTGATCGTCGGGGGTGGCAGCTCGGAGTACGCGGTGCGGATGCTTAAAGGGATGCTCGACGGCCTGCCGCCCGACTACCTGGCTTGAGTAGCTGGTTGAGCGGTTCGGTGGGCACGTCGTATCGCTGTTGGTAGGCGCTGACCCTGTTCACGGATCAGTCCGGTATCTAGACCGGTGTCTGCCCAGCTGTAGCGGCCGCCACCGCCGTCGCCGGGATGGGCGGCCAGGAAGTCGCGCAGCGTCATCCCGCGCTGCAGCCCGACCACGATCTCCTCACAGGATTGCACCGCGCATTCGGCGAGTGCGTCTGCACTATCAGCGCGTCCGGATACTCGGCCACGAGTGTGTCGAGGTGCCAGAGATGCGCGGGCGACTTCAACAACCACTGACCGCCGACCCCGGATTGCAAGTGTTGCAAAAAGACTCGGTGATAACGATAGGACGGCCGATGGTCGGCCTCGTAGAGCAGCCACTTGTAATAGGTGGGCAGCCGGTACTGAACGGAAAAGATCATGCTGCAGAACTGCCCGGCGGTGATCCGCACGCACTCCTGGCCGATCTGCGCGCCCATCGGATGGAATGTCATGAGCCCGGGAACGATCTGCTCGCTCATCTCGAGACCGGCCTGGGTTTCGGCGATCCGCGGGTCGCTTTCGTATGACTCGGGCCGCGGCACCGGATATGGTGCGTCGACCTCCCAGGTCAGCGGTGGGCGTAGCTGCGGGTCCTGGGCGAGTAGGTCGAACAGGATGGTGGTGCCGGTGCGGGGCTGGCCGACAATGAAGATCGGCCTGCTGATCTTCTCGTCGGCGATCTCGGGATGCGTCTTGCGCCATTCGACGATCTGCACTCGATTCTTCAACGGTCGCACGATGTCCAGAGTGGCGATCTGAACGCCAAGCGCGTTGAGCCGGGCCTCGCCGTCCAATCCGTCGACCAGCCGGTCCAATCCGTCGCGCCAGCTGTCGATTTCGTCGAAATCGGCGCCGAAGTCATCACTGCCGGCCCACTCGCATGCCTGCTCGATCAACACGGCAGGGTCGAACCGGCCGGCACTGCTCATCGCGTCGCCCCGCCGCCGCACACCGTGACCGCCACCTTGGGCGGATCCGGGTTGTCCAGCCAGCGGAACACCACGAAGCCGCGATGCCGGCCGCCGGTCCGGTGGCTCGAATTCGAGCAGCAGCGACTCGTCGGCGTCCAGCCGGAAGGTCCCGATCATGTACAGGTTGTCCGGTGTGGTGTCGGCGCCGTCGAGCTCGGCCGGTGACGGCTTGGCCGCCGAGAACATCAGCGCGAACTCTCCACCGGCCAGGCTCAGGTCGGTATCACTGACATACGCCGCCATCCGTCGGGGGGTCATGCCGGTTCCGGCCAGCACCTGCTGCACGAAGGCCCACGCCTCGACCGTCTTTGGTGCCCAGCTGTTGTCAGCCACCGCGCCATAATGAGACAAGTGGCAAGGTAATTCAGCTATTTGGCGTGAATTGCCTGCGGCCGTGCGTATTCCAATCGCCGATCGACCTCGGCGGCGACGCGAGTTCCGCTCTCGACGGCGCCCTCCATCTGCTGAGGCATGCTGCTGCGCTCGGCGCCCGCGAAATGGACAAGTCCGTGCGGGCGGCGCAGGTGTGGTCCGTGCCGGGTGATCTGACCGGGAGCGAAGGCGACGTAGGAGCCGCCGGCGAAGGGCTCCTGGCTCCAGTGGACGACAGCCCCGTTCACCTCGTCTGCGTCCAGGCCGAAGTCCTCGGCCAGCACGGCCAGCGGATCGCCGAGAGCCGGCTCCCACGGGTCATGCAGGCTGTATCCGGCGAGTTGGTTGTCGAGGCGTGCCGTGAAAACGAGGGCGTCACCGCCGATGTTGGCGCGCCTGCGTACTCGGATCGGTGCACGGGCAACGCCACCGACCTTGGTGATGTGGCCGGATCGCAGGGACGTCACCAGCTGTTGTTGGTCGGCGTCCAGCTGCGGGTCGAAGTCGATCCGATCGAGCACGGGCAGCGGAGCGGTGACGATCGCGCGACGTGCAAGGCACACGCGGGCGCCATTCGCGTAGAGCTCGACATTCGCATCCTGGTGTATCGCGTCAACGGGAGTGTCGAGCAGCATCGGGCCTGTCAGGCGGTCGGCGAGGCGCAGGCAAACCTGCTGGGCGCCCTCGGCGATGTGATGAGAGCTGCCCGTTCGGAGCGCCGATATGTTGCCGTGGTAGCGCGCGATCCACCACAGGAACTCGAGCAGCGAGAGCCGGTCGATCGGGTGGCTGGCGTAACCGCCGATGCCGTTCGCAAGCAGCCATTGTGCGGTGCCGTCGAGGTCCTGACTGTCGAGCCAATCGGCCACCGATACGCCGTCCAAGTCGGCCGCGGCCGCAGATCGCCACGGCGCGTCCGCGTCCAGGTTTCGCGCCAGGCGGCGTGCGGTGCGTCCGGCTCTTACCAGCTTGACTAGCTGCGGTGGCGTGAGTGCAGGAACCGGCGCGGTGAGCGTTGAGCGGTTGGTGCGCCATTGAATCGGTGCACCCAACAGGCCGGTTCGCTTCACCGTCAACCCGAGCGTGCGGGCCATGATGGTGAGGCGCCATTGGACCGGGTTGAGGAACGTTCCACCCAACTCGACGACGCATCCATCGATGACCCGTGAGCGGGTCCGGCCACCGACCTCGGCGCGCGCCTCGAGCACCGCGACTCGGTGTCCGGCCTGCTCGAGCGCATGCGCTGCCGTCAGCCCGGCGAGGCCGGCACCGACGATCGCGACGTCGACAGTTGTTTCCTTTCTTGTCATGTCTGCTCCAGACGGTTCGGCGAGTCTTACACACACGTATTATACACCCGTATAAACTGTAGTGATGACGGCACGGACATCGACACGGGGCGCCCTCATCGAGGGGGCGCTGCAATGCCTGCGTGAACGCGGTTATGCCCGCACCACGGCACGAGACATCGCCGCTGCTTCCGGTGCGAATCTAGGGCTGATCGGCTATTACTTCGGCTCCAAGGAAGCCCTGCTGAATGCCGCACTGATCGAGGCATTCACCCGGTGGACGAACCGGATGGCGCGGATGACCGCCACCCCCGGCAGCGACTTATCGAGCTCGTTGCGGGCCGCGGCAAAGGAGATGGACCGGGCATTCGCCGGCGACCGTCCACTGCTGGTGGCGTTCGTCGAGGCGCTCGCCCAGGCCGAGCGTTCCGATGACCTTCGGCGCCAGCTCGCCGAGGGCTATGAGGGACTGCGCGCAAGCACCGCCGCGGCGTTGGTGAGCCGGGGGCTGAGCGGTGACGACCGCGCTATCGCCTCGCTGCTGATGGCGTTAGTCGACGGGCTGATGATCCAGCATCTCCTCGACCCTGAAGGAACGCCAAGCACCGACGCGTTACTGGACGCGGTTGGCGGTATTTTGGAATGGCCATGACAGGGATCAACGAGCAATCTGCGGTGCTGCGCATATCGGATGCCGACCGCAATGGCACGCTGCGGCGATTGCACAATGCCGTCGCGCTGGGCTTGATCGATATCGACGAATTCGAAGAGCGCTCGGCGCTGGTGTCGCAGGCCCGGCTGCGCTCGGACCTCGACGCCCTGGTCGGCGACCTGCCGGGACCGGGGGCGCTCGTCACCTCGGCGGCCGACCGGGTGGAGCTGCGCGGGGTGCTGGGCTCGTTGAAGCGGCACGGCGAGTGGACCGTGCCGACCCGGCTGGCGTTGCATCGGCGGATGGGCTCGGTCGACCTGGACCTGACTCGGGCTCGGTTCGCCGGGCCGATGGTCATCGTCGAACTCGATATGAAGTTCGGTGGGCTTGATCTTCGACTGCCCGTCGGGGCGAGTGCTTCGATCGACGACGTCGAGGTCGTCGTGGGCAGCGCCCACGACCACCGCAGGGACGCCCCGGCCGAAGGCACACCGCACGTCATCCTGACCGGAAAGGTGGTGTGCGGCTCGGTCGCCATTCGCGGACCCCGCAAGTCGTGGCGATTCGGTCCATTCGACCGTCGCTAACGCCTGAACAGCTGCGCCCCGGTGCGCACCAGCCGCTCCCACCCGGCCGGGCGGCCGAGCAGCTTCCCGATCAGCGGGGTGGAGTCGAAGTAGGAAACCCGTTCGGCGATCAGACCGCCGGTGAAGGTGAACCGGTCGATGGCGTCCCATGCGATCGGCTTGCCGCCGTAGGTTCCGCTCAACGTGAACTCGATGTACACCTCGTGGGGGCCGTGCCCGACGCGGTGCACATCGGCGTGCAGGTCGGGCACCAGCGCAAACAGCCGTTGAAACGACTCGCGGCAGGCCTGCTTGCCGCGCAGGGTGCCCATCATCGGCTGGATCAGCACGATGTCGTCGCTCCACAGCGCTTCGTGCTTTGCCAGGTCGGGGGTGCGCCAGGTCTCGGCGAACTGCTCCGCGAACCGGGCGGCGAACTGCTCGTCAACGTCGTCGATGGTCATGGCTCAAGAATCTAGCCGCGCGGTCCGACTACTCTGGCGTCATGCCTGTTCGCACCGCACTTCGCCCCGGCGTGGTGGCACCGACCCTGCCGGTGCCCCGCTCGATCGCACGCCCGGAGTACGTGGGCAAGGCGACGGCCGCCGAAGGCAGCGAGCCGTGGGTGCAGACGCCCGAGGTGATCGACAAGATGCGCGTCGCCGGTCGGATCGCGGCGGGTGCGCTCGCGGCGGCCGGCAAGGCCGTCGACCCGGGTGTGACAACCGACGAGCTCGACCGGATCGCCCACGAGTACATGATCGACCACGGCGCCTACCCCTCCACGCTGGGCTACAAGGGCTACCCGAAGTCCTGCTGCACGTCGCTGAACGAGATCATCTGCCACGGCATCCCGGATTCGACGGTGATCGAAGACGGCGACATCGTCAACATCGACGTCACCGCCTACATCGACGGCGTACATGGCGACACCAATGCGACGTTCCTGGCCGGCGACGTCTCCGAGGAGCACCGGCTGCTCGTCGAGCGGACGCGGGAAGCGACGACGCGCGCGATCAAGGCGGTCCGGCCCGGCCGCGCACTATCGGTCATCGGCCGGGTCATCGAGTCGTACGCAAACCGGTTCGGGTACAACGTGGTTCGTGACTTCACCGGCCACGGCATCGGCACCACCTTCCACAACGGGCTGGTGGTGCTGCACTACGATCAGCCCGCCGTCACCACGGTTCTCCAACCCGGCATGACGTTCACCATCGAGCCGATGATCAACCTCGGCGCGCTGGACTACGAGATCTGGGACGACGACTGGACCGTCGTCACCAAGGACCGCAAATGGACCGCGCAGTTCGAGCACACCCTGGTGGTCACCGAGGACGGCGCCGAAATCCTGACCCAGCTGTAGCACCGTGACGGGCGCGCTGCTGATTGCAGGGACGAGTTCGGACGCCGGGAAATCCATGGTGGTCGCCGGCCTGTGCCGGCTGCTGGCCCGCAAGGGCATCAAGGTCGCACCGTTCAAGGCGCAGAACATGTCCAACAACTCGGCGGTCACCGTCGAGGGCGGTGAGATCGGCCGGGCTCAGGCGATGCAGGCGCGGGCCGCGGGTCTGGCGCCCAGCGTGCGCTTCAACCCGATACTGCTCAAGCCCGGCAGCGACCGCACGTCGCAGCTGGTGCTGCGCGGCCGGGTCGCCGGCGCGATCGGCGCCGCGGACTACGTGGAGCAGCGAGACCGGCTCGCAAAGTTGGTGGTAGACGAGTTGACTTCGCTGCGAAGCGAATTCGACGCCGTCATCTGCGAGGGTGCCGGCTCGCCGGCCGAGATCAACCTGCGTGCAACGGATCTAGCCAACATGGGCCTGGCCCGTGCCGCCAATCTGCCGGTCATCCTGGTCGGCGACATCGACCGCGGCGGGCTGCTGGCCCATCTGTTCGGAACGGTGGCGCTGCTCGAGACGGAGGACCAGGCGCTGGTCGCGGGTTTCCTGGTCAACAAGTTTCGCGGCGATCCCGCACTGCTCGCGCCGGGACTGGCTCGGTTGCAGGCTTTGACGGGGCGACCCAGCTACGGCGTGATCCCCTACGACGACGGGTTGTGGCTCGACACCGAGGACTCGGTGTCGGTGCTGGCCCACCGCGTGGTCGGCCGGCCGCAACCGCCGATCGGCGAGCAGTGGCTGCGGGTGGCGGCGATCCGGCTGCCCCGCATCTCCAACTCCACCGATGTCGAGGCGCTGGCCTGCGAGCCCGGTGTGCTGGTGCGCTGGGTGACCGACCCCGCCGATCTGCCGGATTCCGACGTAGTAGTGATCCCCGGCAGCAAGTCCACCGTTGCCGACCTGGGCTGGCTGCGCCAACGCGGCCTGGCCGACGGCGTCGCCACACACGCGCGGTCGGGCCTGCCGGTGCTGGGCATCTGCGGCGGCCTACAGATGCTGTGCCGCCACATCGACGATCCGGTGGAATCCGGCGTCGGCGGCGTCGACGCCCTGGCGCTCCTGGACGCCGACATCGTGTTCGCGCCGGAGAAGACGCTGCGCCGCCACGACGCGGCGCTGCGCGGCTACGAAATCCATCACGGCCAGCTGTCCCGGTGCACCGAAGAGGACTGGCTGGGTGTCGGGATCCGGCGCGGTGCGGTATACGGCACGCACTGGCACGGGCTGCTCGACAACGACGAGTTCCGGCGGCGGTGGCTGGCCGACGCCGCGACGGCCGCGGGTCGGCACGGATTCGCCGTCGCCGACGACGTCGACGTGGCGGCACGCCGCGACGGTCAACTCGACCTGATGGCCGATCTGTTGACCGCCCACGCCGACGTCGACGCGATCGTCGGTGTGCTGGAGGACGGGCCACCCGAGCGCCCGACCATCGCCAGCACCCTGCGTGGGTAGCGTAGAGATCATGATCAGGCGCGGGGCGTCTGCGCTGGCGATTCTCATGGTGATGGCGTTCGCCGGCTGCGCAAGCCAGATCGCAGGGACGCCGACGTGGCCGGGCGCCAAGCTGGAGAAGGTGTTGCTGACCGCGGCGGATTTCCCGCCGGGCGTGCAGTACGACCGCATCATCGAGCAGCCCGGCCAGCCCGACGGTGCCGGCGGACCACCGCCGATGCTGTCCTCCCCGCAAGGTTGCTCCGATGGACTGACGAAGGTGATCGCCTCATCGGCCGAGCGCGGCCCGGGCAGTGCCGCGAAGTACAGCGTCGGCTACGACGGTGCCCGCATCGTGATCACCGTCCTGACGTCGACGCTGGATCTGGACCGGCTTGCCGCCACCGCCGACCGGTGCTCGCACTTTCACGCATTCTTCGACCCGTCGTCGGAAGGCATTCCGATGACCACCACCAGGCTGCATACGCCGCGTCCCGACGCGCTGGTGTACGAGCAGACAATGGAGCTGAGCGGCGCAAAGAGCAGCGTCTACTTCTCGTTCGAGAACGTCGGCTCGTTGGCGGTGTTCGGGATCGCCTTTCCGACACCGAATCCGACCATCGCGGTCAAAGGTTCGCTGCCGCAGACCTTTCTGGACATTGCGAACAACCAGGCCGACCGCCTGCAGAACGCCTGACGGTTGCGTTAAGACCCGGTAGAAAACCGCCCGCCAACAGGGCCATTGGTTGTAGCGTGGCCAAATGCCTTCGACGATGGTCACCGTCGACGGTTTCCCCGTTCCTGTCGAAGTCGACGGCCCGGACAAGGGGTCCGTCGTCGTGCTGCTCGGCGCGGCACAACACGCGCCATCGGCGTACGACGCCGTGTGTCAGCGCCTGCACACCGCGTCGCTGCGCACCATCGTCATCGGTCCCGACCCCCGGTTGACCGCCAAGTCGGTGGTCGGCATCCTCGACACCCTCGACGTGCAATGGGGTCTGCTGGTCGGCGACCGCATCGGCGGCGAGCTGGCGTGGGAACTAGCCGCCACCCGGCTGGACCGTTTCATCGGCCTGGTCGTCATCGACCGCGGACACCCGCGGGTAGCCGACCTCACTGGCGTGATCCGCGACGAGCACTGCCCACCGGTAGAGATGAACACCACCGCCCTGGTCAGCACGCCGGCGTCGGGGGCAGTGGCACGAGCCAGCCAACGCTTCGTGTACGGCGACTTCCGGCTAGTCGAGTTGCTCGGGCGGCGCAATGCGCAGGAGTCCACCGCACAACTGGCCGCCGAGATCGTGCTGCGCACCAGCACGTGGTGAACACTCAATCCGCGGCCCAGCCGCCTTCGTGGGCGGGTGGCGTCGTCGGCCATCCACTGCACGAACCACACGGGGTCGGTGAGCAGGTCGAACACCCGATCGGCGCTGGCCCGGATAACCAGTTGTTGGACAGCCAGTTTCACGATCGCTTCGGCCTCCTCCCCTCGGCGGCGGCACGCAGTCGGTCGAGCGGCGTGGCCCAGAAGTCGTCGAGGAATGCCGCGACCTCTGCAACGCGAACGAGATCGGCGCGGTAGAGCCTGCGAGTTGCGTCGACCCGCACGTCGATCAGCCCGGCCTCCTTCAGCAGCTTGAGGTGCTGACTGGCAGCCGATCGGGATAGCCCTGCCGCGTCGGCAAGCTCGGTGGCGGGCCGTTCCTCATCCCAGACCAGCCGCAGCATCTCGCGCCTGCCGGGATGGGCGAGGGCGCGGATGGCGTCCTCGAGTGCCGGATCACTCACGGACGGCGTCCCATCGCGCCAAGCAGGCGTGCCTGCGCGGAAGCGTCCGGCCCGACCTCGACGACGGGTCCAATGATCCCCGCCCGCCGGCCCAGCTCGGGCATGTCGGGCAAGAACATCGCCGAGCAGGCCTGCACGAGGGCGGGATCGAGCGTGGCGTCGTGGCCGGTTGCGCGGGCCAGGTCCCAGGTCACTGCATCGGGTAACGATCCTTGATTCAGCATATCCTTAATTTAGAAGATGCTGAACAATAGCGCAAGCTGCTGGCGTCAGCTAGGTGGTTCATCGGGCGTCCAGGCCTGCGGCAGTCCGGGAGTGGCCGGGAACAGGTAGTCGACGAACGCGGCCGCGGTCGGCTGCGGCTCATGGTTGGCCAGCCCGGGGCGCTCGTTGGCCTCGATGAACACGTAGTCGTCGTCGCTGACGATGGGCACCAGTAGGTCGATGCCGGTGACCGGTATGCCGATCGCCTCGGCCGCCGTCACCGCCACTCTGCACAGTTCCGGGTGCACTTTGGCGGTCACGTCGTGAATCGTGCCGCCCTGGTGCAGGTTGGCGGTGCGGCGCACTCGTAAGCGGTGCCCTTCGGGCAACACCTCGTCGAACGACCAGCCGGCGTCGGCGACGGTCGCCTCGGTCATGTCGTCGAGCGGGATGCGAGACTCGCCGCCGGTAGCCGCGGCGCGCCGCCGGCTCTGGGTTTCGATCAGCTCACGCACGGTGTGGTGTCCGGTGCCGATGACTTCTGCCGGCATCCGTAGCGCGGCGGCCACCACCTTGCCGTCGATCACCACCAATCGGAGGTCATCACCCTTCGCGCGCTGCTCGATCAGCACATCGGGATGCTGTTCGCGAGCGCGGGAAAGCGCGGCATCGAGGTCCTCAGGGCGGTCGACACCCACCGTGATGCCCTTGCCCTGCTCGCCCCGGGTGGGTTTGACCACCACGTCGCCCACCTCGGCGAGGAACGCATGATCTTCCTCGTCGAAGGTGGCCAGCCGTCCGCGTGGCACCGTGATGCCGGCTTCGGAGACGATGCGCCGGGTCTGGCGCTTGTCGTCGCACCGGCTCATCGCCACCGCGGAGGCGAATTCGGACAACGACTCCCGGGTGACGACGCTGCGCCCGCCGTGGGTGAGACGCATCTCTCCAGCCCCGGCGTCGAGTACCTCGACCTGGATGCCTCGGCGCATGGCTTCGTCGGCGATGATGCGCGCATACGGGTTGAGGTCGTCCACCGTCTCTGGCGGGTGGGTGAACAGCGGCTCGTTGATCGCGTTCTTGCGTTTGACCGCCAGCACCGGAACCCGTTGGAATCCGAGCTTCTCGTACAGGGCGATGGCCGCGGCATTGTCATGCCCGACGGACAGGTCCATGTAGGCCCGGTCCCGTTCGCGGAATATCGCGGCGAGCGCGCGAGTCAGGGCTTCACCGACACCGGGCACGTTGGCGGTGGGGTCGACCGCCAGTGTCCACAGGCTGGAGCCGTCCTCGGGGTCGGAGAACAGCCGCTTGTGGTCGACACCGGTGACGGTGCCGACCACTGTGCGGTCGTCAGCGCGCACCGCGACCAGGTAGTCGACCGCGTCGGCATGCAGGTGGTTGTCCCAGATGACGGCGGTGGGTGCAGGCACCATTCCGCATCGCACGTAGACCCGGTTTACCGCGTCGGCGTCGGCTTGATCCGTCAGTGTGCGTACGGTGATCCCGATCGGTGCCGGCGCGGGTTCATCACCGTAGGAAAAGCGCAGCCGGTAGGTGTGGCTCGGGTCGATGAACAACTCCGCGGGTGCCAGGGCGATCAGAACGTGGGACTCACGGGCGTATATGCAGATATCGCGCCGACCGTAGGTCTCGCCGCGCAGTACCTCGGCGAGCTTTTCGGCGTCCGCGAACGTTTGACCGAAAATCAATCTGCCCCAACCGAGTTCGAGCACAACGTCGTTCGACATGGCGTCCACCATGTCCGGCGGTGAGGCGTCGTGCAGGCCGAGGGTGATCGCCTCGGAGTGCTCTTCGGGTCGGGTGGTCATTCCGTGCTTCCGGTGATGCCGTGCCGTTGCAGCCACATCTCGAGCAGCGCGATCTGCCAGAGTTCGTTGCCGCGCAACGGGGTCAGCCGGCCGTTGGGGTCGGCGAGGAGGGCGTCGACCGCCTCGGGGCGGAACAACCCCCGCTCCTTGG
Organism: Mycobacterium sp.; assembly: GCF_050701515.1. GTDB lineage: Bacteria > Actinomycetota > Actinomycetes > Mycobacteriales > Mycobacteriaceae > Mycobacterium. The sequence continues at coordinate 10,935 of NZ_JBOGDB010000156.1, forward strand.
CGACGGGTGCATAGAGCGCGTCACGGACCATGTCGAAATAGGGGCCCTCGAGATGGGTGAGTGCCGGCACCGGGAAGTATCCCTTCGGCCGGTCGATGACCTCCGACGGGATGACCCGGCGGGCGGCCTGTTTCAGCACGCCCTTGCCGCCGTGCGCGGTTTTCAGCTCGGGCGGGCAGGTCGCGGCGAGCTCGACGAGTTCGTGGTCGAGGAACGGCACCCGCCCCTCCAGGCCCCAGGCCATGGTCATGTTGTCGACCCGCTTCACCGGGTCGTCCACCAGCATCACGGTGGTGTCGAGCCGCAGGGCGCGGTCGACGCCGGTCTGGGCGCCGGGGCGGGCGAAGTGCTCGGCGACCAGCCGGCCGCTGGCGTCATCGGCGACCACCACCCCGGGGCTCGCCAGCGCCTGCACTCCGGACGCGTCCCGGTCGAAGAACGCGGCCCGGTAGGAGGCCACCGCCCCATCAAGGGTTGCGGCGGTGGGTTCGCTCATCGGCGGATACCAGTGGTAACCCGCGAACACCTCGTCGGCGCCCTGGCCGGACTGCACCACCTTGACGTGCCGGGACACCTCCTGGCTGAGCAGATAGAAAGCCACGCAGTCGTGGCTCACCATCGGCTCGCTCATGGCGGCGATCGCGCCGTCGAGGGCGGGCAGCATCCGGTCGGTGCCGATGCGGATCTGGTGATGGTCGGTGCCGAACCGGTCGGCCACGATGTCCGACCACTTGAACTCGTCACCGTCGACGCCGCCCACCGACTCGAAGCCGATCGAGAACGTCGACAATCCGCTCTGGCCCGCCTCGGCGAGCAGACCCACGATGAGGCTGGAGTCAACCCCGCCCGACAGCAGGCAGCCCACCGGTACATCGGCCACCATGCGACGGTCGACCGCGGTGCGCAGCGTGGCCAGAACCGCGTCCTCCCAATCGGTTTCGGACCAGTCGGAGCGGTCCGTGCGCCGCGTGAAGTCGGGCACCCAATAGCTCGTCATGGTGCGCCGGCCGTTCGGCTCGATTGCGATCAACGACGCCGGCGGGATCTTGGCCACTCCGCGCAGAATGGTCAGTGGCGGTGGAACCACCGAGTGGAAGGTGAGGTAGTGGTGCAGGGCCACCGGATCGATCCGGGTGTCGACGCCGCCGCCGGCAAGCAGCGCCGGCAGCGATGACGCGAAGCGCAACCGGTGCGCGTCCTCGGTGATGTAGAGGGGTTTGATGCCCAGCCGGTCCCGGCCGAGTAGCACCCGGCCGCTGTCCCGCTCGACGATGGCGAAGGCGAACATCCCGTACAGCCGGTCCACGAACCGGTCGCCCCACCGGTGGTAGGCCTTGAGCAGCACCTCGGTATCGCTGTGCGAGAAGAACCGATAGCCGAGCTCCGTCAGTTCGCGGCGCAGGTCCTTGTAGTTGTAGATGCAGCCGTTCCAGGCGATCGCGAGACCGAGTTCGGCGTCGACCATCGGCTGCGAGCCCGCCTCGGACAGGTCGATGATCTTCAGGCGGCGGTGGCCGAGCGCGACCCGGCCCTGCGACCACACGCCCGCCGCGTCAGGACCACGCGGCGCCATCGCCTCGGCCATCGCCGACACCGCCGCGACATCGGGCGTTTGGCCGTCGAGACGCACCTCTCCGGTGGCTCCACACATCGGTTCGACCCTACCGCTTGGCGGAACCGCTCCCTAGCGGGATCACCCGGTGCCGCTGCTGCTACTGGGTGTGGCCGCCACCTATTGGTCTGGTGTCCTACCTTTGAACGGGTGACAATCTGATAGATCAACGTGGTGGTCAGGCGGTGGAAGGCGGTTTTCCAATGGTTGAGTTCTCGTCATGACCGGGTTGTTGTCGCAAACCGAATTGGAGTCGCTGGTCGCCGGCGGTGAGATCGACACCGTCATCGTCGCGTTCTGCGACATGCAGGGTCGGCTGACCGGCAAGCGGGTGTCGGCGCGGTTGTTCGTCGAGGATGTGGCCGCCCACGGTGCCGAGTGCTGCAACTATCTGCTCGCCGTCGACGTCGACATGAACACCGTCGACGGCTACGCGATGTCCAGCTGGGAAACCGGCTACGGGGACATGGTGATGACGCCGGACATCTCCACGCTGCGGCGTATCCCGTGGCTGCCGGGTACCGCGCTGGTGATCGCCGACCTGTCCTTCGACGACGGCCGTCCGATCACCGCGGCGCCGCGCAGCATCCTGAAGAAACAGATCGAGCGGCTCGCGCAGCGTGGCCTGGTGCCGTACGTCGGCACCGAACTGGAGTTCATGGTGTTCGACGACTCCTACCGCGATGCGTGGGCGGCCGGCTACCGCGGCCTGACGCCGGCCACCGACTACAACGTCGACTACTCGATGCTGGCGTCGACGCGGATGGAGCCGCTGCTGCGCGACATCAGGCTGGGCATGGCCGGCGCGGGCATGTACTGCGAGGGTGTAAAGGGGGAGTGCAACCTCGGTCAGCAGGAGATCGCTTTTCGCTACGACCACGCCCGCATCACCTGCGACAACCACACCATTTACAAGAACGGTGCCAAGGAGATCGCCGACCAGCACGGTCAGAGCTTGACCTTCATGGCGAAATACGATGAGCGCGAAGGGAATAGCTGCCATATTCACATCTCCCTGCGCGGTGAGGACGGCAGCGCGGTGTTCGCCGACCCGAGTGCGGCCGACGGCATGTCGCCGATGTTCCGCAGCTTCATCGCCGGTCAGTTGGCGACCCTGCGCGAGCTGACGCTGTTCTACGCGCCGAACATCAACTCCTACAAGCGGTTCGTCGATGGCAGCTTCGCGCCCACCGCGATCGCGTGGGGTATGGACAATCGCACTTGCGCGGTGCGGGTGGTCGGGCATGGACCCGGCATGCGGATGGAATGTCGGGTACCCGGCGGCGACGTCAACCAGTACCTCGCTGTGTCGGCGATGATCGCCGGCGGGCTGTACGGCATCGAGCGTGAGCTGGAGCTGCCGGAAGCATTGGTGGGCAATGCATACAACAGCAGCGCGGAACGACTACCCACGACGCTGACCGAGGCGGCGGCGCTGTTCGGCAAGTCGGAGGTAGCGCGTGAGGCGTTCGGCGACGACGTCGTCGAGCATTATCTGAACAACGCCCGCGTCGAGTTGGCCGCGTTCAACTCGGTGGTGACCGACTGGGAAAGGATGCGGGGTTTTGAGCGCCTCTAGACCCGTTCTCGGCTTGACCACCTATCTGCAGCAGGCGCAGACCGGGGTGTGGGACGTCCGCGCAAGCTTCCTGCCCGCCATCTATTTCGAGGGGGTGAACCAGGCCGACGGCATCGCGGTGCTGCTGCCTCCGCAACCAGTGGACGCCGACATCGCCGCGCGGGTACTCGACGGGTTGGATGGTCTGATCATCACCGGCGGGAAGGACGTCGATCCAGCCCGCTATGGCCAGCAACCGCACCCGGCCACCGACGACCCGGACCGGGACCGCGACGCATGGGAATTCGCGCTGCTGGACGGCGCGCTGCGGCGCGGCATGCCGGTGTTGGGCATCTGCCGTGGCGCGCAGGTGCTCAATGT
>NZ_JBOGDB010000157.1:0-49448 GCF_050701515.1 Mycobacterium sp.
GTGTGTGGCTGTCGTGCCACGTGGGGTGTGTCGGTCGTGGCGGTTAGTTTGCGGACATGTCGCGGTTTCGATTGTTGCCCGTCGCTGAGCAGGAGGAGGCTTTGTTGGCGCATTGCCGGGACGCGCGGTATGTGTGGAATCTGGCGGTGGAGCAGCAGCAGCATTGGCAACCGGGCCGCAGGACTCCCGGCTACCTCGAGCAGGCCGCGCAGTTGACCGAGGCCCGCGCCGAGTACGGGTGGCTTCGTGCCGGCAGTCATCGCCGCCCGACGTGGCGCAAGGCCGGTGTGCACGAAGGGTTTCGGCAGGTCGCGGTCAAACCGCAGCATGTCGCGCGGCTCAACCGCCGCATCGTTCGGGTGTGGGACGTCAACGCTGCACGCAACATCGCCGCCGGACGGGCGGTGACCGCACGGGGAGACCTCGCCGATGGGCGGTCTGCGAACCGTGAACCTCAACTCCGTATTCCTGCCGCCTAAAAAACGATGGGATGGGGTTGCAATCCCCGGACCTCAGTCCGAGGAGGACGTCAAGGCCCAACTGTAGACGGCCACCCACGGGCCGACCGGCCGGCAAACCCGACCGCTATCATGGACGTCGGCAGTGGCCGCCGTTGGTGAGCCGCTACCGAAGAAATGTGCGTGCACGCAGTGGCCCGCCTACCTCAGCGCAGGGCCCCAGCGGAGATTATCTCGTCAAACTCGTGCGCGCGTGGACGCGAACGAGGATCGCCAAAAATGACGCAGAAAGGCTTCGTTTACCAAGCATGACCGCACTCAACCCAACATTTGCCAAACTCGGAGTCCGCGACGAAATAGTGCGCGCACTCACCGAAGACGGCATCGAACACACATTTGCCATCCAGGAACTCACCCTGCCGCTCGCGCTGGCCGGTGACGACCTGATCGGCCAGGCCCGCACCGGCATGGGCAAGACCTTCGCGTTCGGTGTGCCGCTGCTGCAGGAGATCACCACCGACACCGAGCGCCCGCTGTCCGGCATCCCGCGCGCGCTCGTCGTGGTGCCCACCCGTGAACTGTGCCTGCAGGTCGCGGGCGACCTGACCGGTGCCGCGAAATACCTCAGCGCCGGTGACCGCAAGCTGTCGGTCGTCTCCATCTACGGCGGGCGCGCCTACGAGCCGCAGATCGACGGGCTGCGCGCAGGCGCCGACGTCGTGGTCGGCACCCCGGGACGGCTGCTGGACCTGGCCCAGCAGGGCCACCTGCAGCTGGGCGGGATCGCCGTCCTGGTGCTCGACGAGGCCGACGAAATGCTCGATCTCGGCTTCCTGCCCGACATCGAACGAATCCTGCGCCAGATCCCGCAGGCGCGGCAATCGATGCTGTTCTCGGCGACGATGCCCGACCCGATCATCACGCTGGCCCGCAGCTTCATGAACCAGCCCACCCACATCCGAGCCGAGTCGCCGCAATCCTCGGCCGTGCATACCACCACCGACCAGTTCGCCTACCGTGCCCACGCGCTGGACAAGGTCGAACTTGTCAGCCGGTTGCTGCAGGCCCGCGGCCGTGGCGCCACGATGATCTTCACCCGGACCAAACGCACCGCGCAGAAGGTTTCCGACGAGCTTGCCGAGCGCGGGTTCAAGGTCGGCGCCGTGCACGGCGACCTGAATCAGGGCTCCCGCGAGAAGGCGCTGAAGTCGTTCCGTACCGGCGGCATCGACGTGCTCGTCGCCACCGACGTCGCCGCGCGGGGCATCGACATCGACGACGTCACCCACGTCATCAACTACCAGTGCCCCGAAGACGATCAGGCCTACATACACCGCATCGGCCGTACCGGTCGCGCCGGCCGCGCCGGTGTGGCGATCACCCTCGTCGACTGGGACGAGCTGGCCCGCTGGGAAATGATCGACAAGGCGCTGGGCCTGGGCCACCCCGCTCCCGCCGAAACCTATTCCAGCTCACCGCATTTCTACGAAGAACTGGACATCCCGAACGACGTCGGCGGAACCGTCGGCCCGGCACGGGCCACAAAACCGGCCAAGCGCCCCGCGCGGGATGCCGCAGAGGCCCCCGCCCGCAGCCGCAACAACAGGTCCCGTCGCCGCACCCGCGGCGGCAAGCCGGTGGCCGGACACCCGAAGGGTGAGCAGGCGGGCGCGACCGCCGAGGACGGGGCATCGCCGGCCGGCCAATCCGAAGGCTCGGGCCGTCGGCGCCGTCGCCGTGGCCCCCGCAAGGCGGCCGCCGCGGGCACCAACTAGGCGAGGTCCCGCCGCCCGATGGTCAAACCCGAGCGCCGCACCCGGGCCGATGTGCTGGCCGCCGCGGCGATCGCGGTGGTGGTGGCCGTCGTCGCCGCGCTGATCTGGTGGACCAGCGACGCGCGGGCCACGATCAGCAGACCGGCCGCGACGCCGGTCAAGCCCCTGACGCCGGCGAAGGTGGTTCCGTCGTCGCTGACCGAGCTGTGGACGGCGGCCAGCCCGAAATCCACGATGCCGTTGGTCGTCGCCGGTGCCGTGGTGACCGGCGACGGCCGTGAGGTCGAGGGCCGCGACCCGGCGACCGGGGCCACGCTGTGGAGCTACGCCCGCGATGTCGAGCTGTGCGGGGTCACCTGGGTGTATCACTTCGCGGTCGCGGTGTATCCAGATGCCCGCGGCTGCGGCCAAGTCAGCACGATCGACGGCCAGACCGGCCAACGCGGCCCGAGCCGCACCGGCTATGCCGACCCCGAGGTCGCGCTGTCCTCCGACGGCACCGCGGTGCTCTCCGCGGGCGACAGCAGACTCGAGCTGTGGCGCTCCGACATGGTCCGGATGATCAGCTACGGGACACTCGACGCCCGGTTCAAACGCGGTGTCCCCGCCCCGCCGTTCTGCCGGCTGGTTTCGGCGGCGGCCAGCTCGGCCGCGGTGTCGGTGCTGGAGTTGTGCCCGGGACAGGCCGACCTGCGGCTCACCCTGCTGCGGCCGGCCAAGGAGGAAGACACCCCGGACCTGAAATTCGTGCCGCAGCCCGGTGTCACGGGCGACTCCGGCGCCCGCGTCGTCGCGGTCTCGGAGACCACCACCGCCGTGTATGTGCCCAGCCCCAAGCCGGTGGTCAACGTCGTCGACGAAACCGGCAGCACGGTCGCCAGCTTGCCGCTGCCCAAGCCGCCGTCGGCGCAGGCCGCCGCGTCGCGGGCCGGTGACCTGATCACCTGGTGGACCGGCGATGCGGTGATGGTCTTCGCCGCCGACGGCCTGCAGTACCGCTACACCATCGGGCCGTCCGGATCGAATGTCCCGCTCGGCCCCGCGACGATGATGGCGGGTCGGCTGATCATCCCGGTCAGCGACGGCGTCGGCGTCTACGACCCGAATACCGGAACCAACGAGCGCTACATCGGCCTGCGTCGCCCACCGGCACAGGCCGCGGTGGTGCCCGCCATCGCCGGCTCGACGCTGCTCGAGCAGCGCGGCGACACCCTCGTCGCGCTGGGTGACGGCTAGGCGCCGGTCGGCGTGGTGACCATCCACGGCACTCCGAAGCGGTCAGCAACCAAACCCAAGCGCGACGCGAAAGGCGTTGAGGTCATCGGCAATTGGATGTTGCCGCCGTCGGCCAGCGACGCGAACATCCGGTCTGCTTCCGCGTCGTCCGAAACCGTCAGCGAGAGCGAGAAACCGTCGAAGGAGGCCTGGCCGCCACCGGCGGCATCGGAGGCCAAAACCGTGGTATCGCCGATACGCAACACGGCATGCGCCACCTTGCCCGGCTCCTCGTTCGGAGCCTGCGAATTCAGGGCCTCTTCGCAGCGACCGTGGAAGTAGAGATAGGGCTCGACCCGCATGACGACTCCTTTCGATGACTGCGCGGAGATTAGCCGAGGCGCCCCGGAGTTGTTTTGTACAGAAACGACAGCTGTGTTTCCCGGCGACGGATCGCCATCGGCGACCGCCCGATCATCGCCTTGAGGTGAGCCTGGTCGAGGTGAGCCTGGTCGAAGTAGCCGGCCTCATGAACGACGTCCAGGATGGGCGTACCGCCGGCCAGCAGATTCGTTGCATAACGGGCGCGTTCGATTTGGCGGAACATGCCCTGCGTCATGCCGGTGGTTCGCCGGAAATGGCGCTCGACGGATCGTTGGGACAAGGCCTGACGACCTCCGTGCAGAACGGCGTTCACCGTGCGGTCCTGCTCGATCACGCCCCGGCGCGTGAGCCGGGCGACAAAGTCCTCGGCGTTGTCGAAATCCGGCAGCTCCCACCGATGACCCGCGAGCCGAAATGACCCGTCCCGGGCTACCGGCAGGTTCAAGTCCCGGTGACAGCGCCCGTCTCGGGTCCACGCAGCGTGACCATGATCAGATCGGGAAGGCGCGTCACCACCAGCTCCACATGGCCCGCGGCGATGGATACGAATGGCCCGCCGGCGTCGGTGTGGCACCGCCAAACCCGCTCGATGAGCGGCGAGTCCGAGGGGCGGTCCTCGAAGATCAGAGACATGGGCCTGGTTCAGAGCTCGGGAGCGAAGGTGGCCAGCGCCTTGCCCGACTTCCAGTGCTTGAGCAGCGCATTGGCCAGTTCGCGATAGGCGTGCGCGCCCTTGTTCTTCCGGCTGGCCAGCACCGACGCACCCGACGCGCTGGCCTCGGCGAACCGCACGGTGCGCGGAATGGGCGGCGCCAGCACCGGCAGGTCGTAACGGTCTGCGACGTCGAGCAGCACGTCGCGGCTGTGGGTGGTGCGCGAGTCGTACAGCGTGGGCAGCGCCCCCAACAGGTTCAGTTCCGCGTTGGTGATCTGCTGGACGTCGGTGATCGTGCGCAGGAACTGGCCCACGCCGCGATGGGCCAGCGTCTCGCACTGCAATGGCACGATCACATCGTCGGCGGCGGTCAGCCCGTTGAGGGTGAGCACGCCCAGCGACGGCGGGCAGTCGACGATCACCACGTCGAAATCTGCTGACTCCCCCGTCGCCGACTTCGCGGCTCCGGCTAACTTGGCCAGCGCGCGTTTGAGCGCGTACTCACGGCCGGCCCGCATCAACAACATCGACTCGGCTCCGGCCAGATCGATGTTGGCCGGCATCAGCGTCATCCCCTCCGACGTCGGCACCAGCGCGGTGGCCGGCTCCACCTCGCCGAGCAACACCTCATGGATCGACACCGCGAGTTTGTCGGGATCCCGTCCCAGCGAGAACGTCAAACATCCCTGCGGATCGAGATCGACCAGCAACACCTGCCGGCCCTTCTCCACCATCGCCGCCCCCAACGACGCAACCGTCGTCGTCTTGGCGACCCCACCCTTTTGATTGGCGACCACAAGTACCCGCGTCACGGGGTTCATCCAAGCACGCCCGCGGACACGGAGCCGCACCGGCGGCGACATCCGACACCGTCGCCGGGCGTGCGGCAGAATCGGCGGGGTGTGGGCCCACAGCGAAGCTAGGGGATGTCAGCAGCACCGGCTGCTCCTGCTGCGTCACGGCGAGACCGAGTGGTCGCGAAGCGGCCGGCACACCAGCCGCACCGACCTCGAGCTCACCGAGACGGGGCGGGAGCAGGCGAGGGTGAGCGCGGAGGCGCTCGCCGAGCTGAAGCTGGACAATCCGGTGGTGATCAGCAGTCCTCGTCGGCGCGCGCTGGTCACCGCCGAACTGGCGGGGCTGACAGTCGACGAGGTGTCTCCCCTTCTGGCGGAATGGGATTACGGCGGCTACGAAGGCCTGACCACCGACGAGATCCGCCGCGAGGTGCCCGACTGGCTGGTGTGGACGCACGGCTGCCAGGGCGGCGAGAGCGTCGAGGCGGTCAGCGACCGCGCCGACCGCGCCGTCGCGCTTGCGCTGCAACACCTGGAGTCACGCGATGTGCTGTTCGTCGGTCACGGCCACTTCTCCCGCGCGGTGATCACCCGCTGGATCGAACTGCCGCTGTCGGAGGGCATCCGGTTTGCGATGATCGCGGCGTCGATCGCGGTGTGCGGCTTCGAGCATGGGATGCGACAGCTCAGCGCCCTGGGCCTGACCGGCTATCCCCACCCCACCGTGTTCACGTGACGCCCGACCCATCGTTCGTGCTTGCCGGCCCCGACGGCGCCGTCATGGCCGATGGTGTGCACACCAGCTATCCGCGACTGACCGAGGCGCGGTCGGCACTGAAGTCGGGCAGCACGCCGATTGTGTTGGGCGCGTTGCCCTTTGACATGGCGCAGCCGACGGCGCTGATGCGGCCGCACTCGGTACGGTTCTCCGACGCTCTGCCGGACTGGGCAACCGGCCCGCTGCCGGCGGTGCGGATCGCGGCGAGCGTGCCTGCGCCCGACGAGCACCGCGCCCGCATCCGGGCAGCGCTGCAGAAGCTGACCGATCCCGACAGCGGGCTGCACAAGGTGGTGCTGGCCCGGGCGCTGCGGCTGACCGCCGACGCACCGCTGGACCCACGAATCATATTGCGCCGCTTGGCCTCCGCCGATCCGCAGGCAACTGTCTACCTCGCGGACCTGAGACCGGCCGGCGGCCCGTACGCCGGCACCATACTGCTCGGTGCCAGCCCCGAGTTGCTGGTCGCGCGCCGCGGCGATCGGGTGACCTGTCGACCGTTTGCGGGGTCGGCACCGCGCCTAGCAGACCCGGAAGCCGACCGTGCCAGCGGTGCGGCGCTGGCCGAGTCCGGCAAGAACCGCTACGAGCATGAACTGGTTGTCGACGCGATGCGCAAGGCACTCGACCCGTTGTGCGTCGACCTGCAGAATCCGCCGACTCCACAACTGAGCCGCACCGCCGCGGTCTGGCACCTGTCCACACCCATCACCGGCCGCCTGCGCGAAACATCAACAACCGCTTTGGACCTCGCGGTTGGGCTGCATCCCACCCCGGCCGTCGGCGGAGTGCCCGCCGGGGCGGCGGCCGAACTGATCAACGAGCTGGAGGGCGACCGCGGTTTCTATGCCGGCGCGGTGGGTTGGTGTGACGCCCGCGGGGACGGGCTCTGGGTGGTGTCCATCCGCGGCGCACAGCTGTCGGCCGACCGTCGCAGCGCAGACGCCCACGCCGGCGGCGGAATCGTCGCCGAATCGGACCCGGACGACGAGGTGGCCGAGACCACCACCAAATTCACCACGCTGCTGTCGGCGATGGAGGTGAAGCCGTGAACATCCGGCGTGCCCGGCCGGGCGACGAGACGGAGCTGACCGCGATGATTCACGAGCTGGCCGAGTTCGAACGCGCCGGCCGTGACTGCACCGTCACCGAAAGCCAGCTGCGTGCAGCGCTTTTCGGTGACGCACCCACGGTAAATGGCCACATCGCCGAGGTCGACGGCGAGGCGGCCGCAGGCGCGCTGTGGTTTCGCAACTTCTCGACCTGGGACGGTGTCGCCGGCATCTACCTGGAAGACCTTTTCGTGCGCCCGCGATTCCGTCGCCGCGGTCTGGCCCGCGCGATGCTGGCCACACTGGCCCGCGAATGCATCGCCAACGGCTACACACGGCTGTCCTGGGCGGTGCTGAACTGGAACACCGACGCGATCGCCCTCTATGACGCCGTCGGGGGACGCCAGCAGGACGAGTGGATCACCTACCGGGTGTCCGGACCGGAGTTGTCGGCGCTGGCCGGATCCTGAGCGGACGCCCATTGCAGCGCCGACGGGCTGAACAGCAGCACGAGCGTGACGAGCGCGACCACGGCGATCGGAATTCCGTAGAGCCACTGCGCCGACCCGACGGCGATGTACCAGGACACCGGCAACAGCAGCAGCTGCGCGAACACCGCCACCCCACGGCCCAACCGGCGGCCGGTCCACAGCGCCCAGCCGGCCGCGAGCACACCACCGCCGATGATGCCGAACCAGGCGGCGGTGCCGAACTTGTTCAGGCCGGGCTCGTCAGCACCGCCGAAACCGCTCACGACGTAGAACACCGCCGTCGCGAGACCAGCGGCGCCCTCGAGGCCCACCAGCACGGCGGCCTGGCGCACGGTCGCCGGCGAGGGAACCATCACGACCTTGAGCGTAGAGCTTCGGCCCCGCCTCTTAGATAGGCTCACGCTCTGTGCGCGCCGTGCTGATCGTCAACCCCAACGCGACGTCGACGACCCCGGCCGGTCGCGACCTGCTGGCCCACGCGCTGGAAAGCCGGGTCAAGCTGACCGTCGAGCACACCGGCCGGCGCGGCCACGCGATCGACATCGCCCAACAGGCTGCGCGCGACGGTGTCGACGCGCTCATCGTGCACGGCGGCGACGGAACGGTGAACGAGGTGGTCAACGGCGTGCTCGGGGACTGCGGTCGGAGACCCCACGCGGATGCGCCGGCCGTCGGGGTGGTCCCGGGCGGGTCGGCCAACGTGTTCGCCCGCGCGCTGGGCATCAGCCCCGACCCGATCGTGGCGACCAACCAGCTCGTCGACCTGCTCGGCGACTACCGCCGCACCAAGTCCTGGCGGCGCATCGGGCTGATGGAGTGCGGCGAACGCTGGGCGGTGTTCACCGCCGGGATGGGCGTGGACGGCGACGTGGTGGCGGCCGTCGAAGCCCAGCGGGACAAGGGCCGCAAGGTCACGGCCACTCGCTATATCCGGGTCGCCGTGCGGGAGATGCTGGCCAGCACCCGCAAGGAACCGACGTTGACGCTGCACCTGCCCGACCGCGATGCGGTGTCGGGCGTGCACTTGGCGTTCGTGTCGAACTCCAGCCCCTGGACCTACGCCAACACCAGGGCGGTGTGGACGAACCCGACCACGACCTTCGAGAAGGGGTTGGGGGTGTTCGCCACCACCAGCATGAACGTCTGGGCGAACCTGCGGCTGGTCCGGCAGATGCTGTCGCGCAGGCCCAGGATCGCCGCCGGGCACCTGATCCGTGACGACGACCTGGCGTGGGTACGTATCACCAGTGAGACGCCGGTGGCGTGCCAGATCGACGGTGACTACCTCGGAATGCGGGACGACATGACGTTTCGGGCGGTGCCGGAAGCCCTGGCCGTGGTGGCTCCACCGATAAAAACGCCCTGAGCTGCATAGATGGCGGCGAATCGGCCGATTCAGGGCGCAGGTGGGCCAAAATGTAGTACAAACGAGTTAGGGAACCGGTAACAGAGCTCAGTAGTGAGATTGCCCACGTGTTAATGCACGCTATTGACATCTGTTCAGCCTGTGAAAGCATCGGATGCAACAGTGCAGAAACACTTCGTGTGCACGCGTTAACAGCCGAAGAAAAGCTCGTGCGCCCTGCTGCGCACATAGTGAGGAGAGATCGACAACATGGATTGGCGCCACAACGCGGTCTGCCGTGACGAGGATCCGGAACTGTTCTTCCCGGTCGGGAACAGCGGTCCGGCTCTCGCGCAGATCGCTGACGCGAAGCTTGTCTGTACTCGGTGCCCGGTGACGACGGAGTGCCTCACCTGGGCGTTGGATTCGGGTCAGGATGCCGGCGTGTGGGGTGGCATGAGTGAAGACGAGCGGCGCGCGCTGAAGCGGCGCAACGCCCGCACCAAAGCCCGCAGCGGGGTCTAACCCTCCACCCGCGTGGTGAAAACCAGAACGGCCCCGACAAATGTCGGGGCCGTATCTTTGCGCGGTCAATTTCATTCGCGATTACCCAAATGGTGTCAATTAGTCATTGGGCCAGGCGGGCGCGCCTACCGATGGGCACCCGCAGCACCACGTCGGTCCCACCGGTGGGCACCTGGTGCATGCCCAGCGAGCCGTCCAACTCCGCCGACACCAGGGTGCGCACGATCTGCAGGCCCAGCCGGTCGGCTTTCTCCAGGCTGAATCCGTCGGGCAGGCCGCGGCCGTCGTCGTGAATCACGATGTCCAGCCAGCGTGCCGACCGCTCGGCACGGATCGTCACGCAGCCCTGTTGGGTGGCACCGTCGAAGGCGTGCTCGATGGCATTTTGCACCAGTTCGGTGATCACCATGATCAGGGCGGTGGCACGGTCGGCATCGAGCACGCCCAAATCGCCGACCCTGCTGATCCGGATGGGCGTGTCGACGGTGGCCACGTCGTTCATCATCGGCAGGATCCGGTCCACCACCTCGTCGAGGTTGACCTCCTCGTCCACCGACATCGACAGCGCGTCGTGCACCAGCGCGATCGACGACACCCGCCGCACCGACTCGATCAGGGCTTCACGGCCCTCGGCGTTGTCGGTGCGCCGGGCCTGCAGCCGCAGCAGCGACGCGACGGTCTGCAGGTTGTTCTTCACCCGATGGTGGATCTCGCGGATGGTGGCGTCCTTGGACAGCAGCGCGCGGTCGCGTCGTTTGATCTCGGTGACGTCGCGGATGAGTACCGCCGCACCGACCGCCTCGCCGTGCACCACCAGCGGCAGGGTGCGCAGCAGCACTGCCGCGCCACCGCCGTCGACCTCCATGCGCATGCTGGAGCCGCCGACCAACAAGTCCCGGACGTGCTCGGCCAGTTCCTGCGCCTCGAACGGGTCGGAGATCAGCGGCCTGGTCACGGCGACCAAGTTCTGTCCCTCCAGCTCGGAGGTCAGGCCCATGCGGTGATAGGCCGACAGCGCGTTCGGGCTGGCGAACACGACGCCGCCGGCCACATCCAGCCGGATGAATCCGTCGCCGACGCGGGGGCTGGACCGCGACATCGGCAGGTCTCCGACGTCGGGGAAGGTGCCCTCGGACAGCATCTGCAGCAGATCGCCGGCGCAGTCCAGGTAGGCGCGTTCCAGCGGGCTGACCTCACGCCGGGCCGCCAGTGCGGTCTGGTGGGTCAGCACCGCCACCACAGCGTTGCCGTGTCGAACCGGTATGGCCTCCAGGGAGATCTGGTCGGTGCTAACCGGATCCTGTTGTCCCTCTTCGCTTTCCCGCCCGATCGCACCGGACTTGAAGGCCGCGGTCACCAACGGCATCTCGTCGGCGCGGGCTATGGTGCCGACCGCGTCGGCGAGCAGTACCGTCGGCGCGGTGTTGGGCCGGCATTGCGCCACACACACCAGCACACCGTCGTCGCGGCGCACCCACATCAGGTAATCCGCGAACGACAGATCCGCCAGCAGCTGCCACTCACCGACCACGGCGTGCAGGTGGTCGACGGCGCTGCCGGGCAGAACGGTGTGCTCGGCGAGCAGGTCACCGAGCGTGGACATCAGCTACTCCCGACGGCAGCGTCAGCGCCGCCGCTAACTGATCACCGCGATGAGGTCGCCGGCCTGAATGACATCGCCGACGGCCACGCTCACCTTGCTGATCGTGCCGGCCACCTCGGCCAGCACCGGGATTTCCATCTTCATCGATTCCAGTAGGACCAGGGTGTCCCCCTCGCCGATCTGATCGCCCTCGTTGACCACGACCTCAAGCACGCTGGCCACGATTTCGGCGCGAACATCTTCGGCCATCTTCACCCCACTCATGTCTGGCTGCTTTGCCGCTCTATCGAACCACAAACGCCGGGGTGGGCAGCGGAGTCGTCGGGTCATGAGAGACTGCTAGGCGAACGCCCGCCCTGATGACGGAGGAAACGATGGCCAAGCGTGGCCGCAAGAAGCGCGATCGCAAGCATTCGAAGGCCAACCACGGCAAGCGGCCGAACTCGTAAGACACCGCTGGGGCTGCCGTCAGCCGCGGAAGATGGTGGTGCGGCTGATCTCGATCCGCAGCCGCCGGCGTAGCCCCTCAGGGGCCTTCTCGCCGCTGCACTTGGTGCCGATCAACTGCTTGACGCGTTCCTCGATGCCGTAATGCTTGAGGCAGCCGGGGCAGTCTTCGAGGTGCTGGCGCAGCTTGTCCCGGGTCTCCGGCGTGCATTCGCCGTCGAGCAGCGCCCAGACCTCGGCGATCACCGCGGCGCACTCGGGATGCTCGGGATCTACCGGACCTACCGGTGGACGAAACTCGCTCACCATGACACCTCCTCTGGCGCGTCGACCGGCGCACCGCGGATGAAACCGCGGTCCCGGGCCACGTCGGCGAGCAGGCTGCGCAGCTGCCGTCGGCCGCGGTGCAACCGGGACATCACCGTCCCAATCGGTGTGTCCATGATTTCGGCAATCTCCTTGTAAGGGAAGCCCTCGACGTCGGCGTAATACACCGCCATCCGGAACTCTTCCGGCAGCGCCTGCAGCGCCTCTTTGATCTCGCTGTCCGGCAGCGCCTCGAGCGCCTCCACCTCGGCGGAGCGCAGGCCTGTCGAAGAATGCTCGGCGTTCGCCGCCAGCTGCCAGTCGGTGATCTCCTCGGTCGGATATTCCGCGGGCTGGCGCTTCTTCTTGCGGTAGCTGTTGATATAGGTGTTGGTAAGAATCCGGTACAGCCAAGCCTTGAGGTTGGTGCCTTCGCGGAACGACCGGAAACCGGCATAGGCCTTCACCATGGTTTCCTGCAGCAGGTCCTCGGCATCGGCCGGGTTGCGGGTCATCCGCAGCGCACCGCCGTAGAGCTGGTCCAGCAGCGGGATTGCGTCGCGCTCGAAACGCGCGGTGAGCTCGGCGTCGGTTTCGGGCGCTCTATCGGGCGCTGGCCCGTCGATGTCGGTCATGCTGGCAGACACCGTCCCTTCTATAGGGGCGCCACCGAACAGGCCCGGCACATCGACCGGCCGTTCGCACATCGCAGTGGGCACCAAATCCCCTTCATTCGATCCTAGAGGTCGTGACCGACAACCTTGCGGGCCAGCCCGTTGGGCTGGGGTGACTGCCCCCAATAACAGCACGAAGCGGCCCGGTTGTTCCCGGATTAGTCTGGGCCGGTGGCGCGAGCGGCAACCCCGGCGATCACGGCCCTGTCCCCACGCAAGCGGGGGTCCCCAGGCCGCCGAGATCCCACACGAGGTGCTGGCCTACCGGCACGACCCGCAAAACGAGTCGTTCGGCGAGGAAGCGGTGAACGAGCTCGCGGGGGTCGACGGCGTCGATCCCGAGCAGGTCTACAAGACCCTGATCATCGCGGTGCCCAAGGGCCTGGCCGTCGCGGTGCATCCGCAGGACCTGATCCGGCTGACCGGTGCCGTGACCGCCGATATCCGGCAATAGAGTGTGAGCCATGTCCCTCAAAGGCAAGACCATGTTCATTTCCGGCGCCAGCCGCGGCATCGGCCTGGCGATCGCCAAGCGGGCCGCCGCCGACGGCGCCAACATCGCGCTGATCGCCAAGACCGCCGAGCCGCACCCCAAGCTGCCGGGCACGGTATACACCGCGGCCGAGGAACTCGAGGAGGCCGGCGGGCAGGCGCTGCCGATAGTCGGCGACATCCGCGACGGCGATTCGGTGGCCGATGCGGTGGCCAAGACCGTCGAAAAGTTCGGCGGCATCGACATGTGCGTGAACAACGCCTCGGCGATCAACCTCGGCTCGATCACCGAGGTGCCGCTCAAGCGATTCGATCTGATGAACGGCATTCAGGTGCGTGGCACCTACGCGGTGTCGGCAGCCTGCATTCCGCACATGAAGGGCCGGGAGAACCCGCACATCCTGACTCTGTCGCCGCCGCTGCGGCTGGAGTCCAAGTGGCTGAAGCCGACCGCATACATGATGGCGAAGTACGGAATGACACTGTGCGCGTTGGGTATTGCCGAAGAGCTGCGCGGCGACGGAATTGCCTCCAACACGCTGTGGCCTCGCACCATTGTGGCCACCGCGGCCGTGCAGAACCTGCTGGGCGGCGACCAGGCGATGGCGCAGGCCCGCAAGCCCGAGGTGTACGCCGATGCGGCCTACGCCATCCTCAACAAGCCCGCGCGCGAGTTCACCGGCAACACCCTGCTGTGCGAGGACGTGCTGGTGGATTCCGGCGTCACCGACCTGTCGGTCTACGACTGCGTGCCGGGCTCGGATGTGCGGGTCGACCTGTGGGTCGACACGCCGAACCCGCCCGGATACGTCCAGCCCTAGCCGCCCCGGACCAGTGTCGTGAGTCCAAAGTTCGGGATCAGTATTCCGAGCCTGCGCTCGGCTTCCGACCACCGAATGTGAAGCTACTGCGAAACCGCCCGTCGATTTTCGCAGTACGTTCACACTGGGTGAGGGCGCGGGTCATTTTGGCCGACGACCCCTCGAATTAATGACTCACGACGCCAGCGACGGGCGACCGAACCGCGCGTACACCCCCGGTGAGAACACCGCACGCAGCGGACCACCCACGGGTCGGACGCCGGCGGCGGCCAACAGGTCGTCGTCCAGCTCGACGACCTCGGCCGCGTGCAACGGCCACTCCGCATGCTCGTTGGGCACCCACCAGGTCCGGCCGGCCTTGCGGGTGTGCGCGCCCCACCGGGCGGTGAGCCAGATCTCCAGCGGTGTCGGTTTCAGCACATCGCCGACGACGACGGCCAACCGGCTGCGCAGGCCAGGCCGCGGCCACCGGCGCACGCTGTGATACGAGATCCGGTCACCGGAGCGGGTCACGCCCATCTTCGCCCAGGTGTACGGGACACCCAGGGCAATGCGAGTCAGCGGCACGACAGCGAGGCGGGCGGTGTCCAACGACCGGAAGACCACGCCGTGGCGGCCGGCGTCGTCGATCGAGTACAACCGAACGTTGGTTTCGGCGAAGGTGCCGAAGTACGGGAGTGGCAGCGCGGTTCCGAGCGCAGTTTGTCGAATGATGAACGCCACCAGCCCGGCATAGGTCAGCCCGTCGGTGCAGACGTCCGGGCGGGTGCCGGGCGGATACAGGTGCGCGATGGTCTCCGGCCGCACCGGCCAGTGGATGAAGGTCAGATCCGCCCAGTGTTGAGCGATGAGCACGGGCCGGCGCAGCGGCGGTGCGGTGACGGGATAACCGGCCAGTGACGTCACCCCGCCATCGTGACACGCGAGTCCTACAACAGCGTGGCCTGCTCGGGCTCCGGACCGGCCGGCTCGATCAGCTCCGGACCGTTGTTGCGGATGCTGTTGACCAACCGCGACACCTCGCGGATCTCGACGCGGTCCAGATCGCCGTGGCCGCGCAGCAGGCCCTCGTCGACGGGCGCGTCCGGGTCCAGCCAGCGGTCCCAGTCGCTCTTGCTGATCGTCAGCGGCATCCGGTCGTGGATCTCGGCCAGCGGACCCGCGGCGTCGGTGGTGATGATCGTGCAGCTCAGCAATGGCGGGTCGTCCTTCGACGCGCCCTTCGGCCGCCACGTCGACCACAATCCGGCCATGAACAGCATCTCGCCGTCGGCGCCGTACATGTAGAACGGCGTCTTCGGCGCCTTCTTACCCGACGCCGTCTCGCCGTTCGGCCGCCACTCATACCAGCCGTCCATCGGCACCAGGCACCGCTTGCCCTTCGCCGAATTGCGGAACGCCGGCGAGCTGGTCACCTTCTCGGCGCGGGCGTTGATCAGCAGCGGGCCCTTGGTGTCCGGCACGCCGTCCTCCCCCTCCTTGGCCCACGGCGGGACCAGTCCCCAGCGCATCATCCGCACCCGCCGGGTGGACTCGTCGTCGGGCTCGCTGTGCCGCTTCACCACCGTGCTGATCGTGGTGGTCGGGGCGACGTTGTAGTTGGGTGCAGCAGAGTCTTTGCCGGTGCCGGCCGCTGTGCTTGCTGTGCTCTCGTCAATCGCCTGGATCTTCTCCGCCAGCAGCGCCGGATCGGTGGTCACCGCGAATCGCCCACACATATATCCCATGGTGGCAGAAGACGCCGACAGGGCAGGATGGAGGGTGTGAGCACCTGGCCGGCACCGTCGACGCCGACCCCTGTGCATGCGACCGTCACGGTCCCGGGTTCGAAGTCACAGACCAACCGGGCGCTGGTGCTCGCCGCGCTGGCCAGCAGGCAAGGCGAGTCGACCATCGGTGGTGCGCTGCGCAGCCGCGACACCGACCTGATGATCGGCGCGCTGCGTGCCCTGGGCGTCGCGGTCGATGGCAGCGACGACCAGCTGACGGTGGGCGGCCGCATCGCCCCGGCACCCGGCGCGCGCGTGGACTGCGGCCTGGCCGGCACGGTGCTGCGCTTCGTCCCGCCGCTGGCCGCGCTCGGCAGCGAGACGGTGATCTTCGACGGTGACGAGCAGGCCCGGGGCCGGCCCGTCGCGCCGCTGCTGGATGCCCTCCGTGGGGTCGGTGTGGACATCGACGGCAACGGCCTGCCGTTCTCGGTACATGGCGACGGAACGGTGGCCGGCGGCAGCATTGACATAGATGCCTCGGCGTCGTCGCAGTTCGTCTCCGGGCTACTGCTGACGGGCGCGGCCTGCACCGATGGCCTGACCATCGCGCACACCGGTGAGTCGGTGCCCTCGGCACCGCACGTGGCGATGACGGTGTCCATGCTGCGCGATGCCGGCGTCGGCGTCGACGACTCGCAGGCCAACCGGTGGCGGGTCTCCCCCGGCCCAATCTCGGCCCGGCACTGGACCATTGAGCCCGACCTGTCCAACGCCGTACCCTTTCTCGCGGCAGCCGTAGTCAGCGGCGGGGTCGTGCGAGTGACCGGCTGGCCACCGGTCAGCATGCAACCCGCCGACGCCATCCTGGCGATCCTGGAGAAGCTGGGTTCGGTTGTTCGCCACAGTAATTCGTATCTTGAGGTGCAGGGAGCACAGCTCTACGGCGGCATCGATGTCGACCTGCACGAGGTCGGTGAACTGACGCCGGCGGTGGCGGCGCTGGCCGCCCTGGCCACGCCCGGTTCGGTGTCACAGCTGCGCGGAATCGCTCATCTGCGCGGGCACGAAACCGACCGGCTCGCGGCCTTGTCCGCCGAAATCAACGGTCTCGGTGGGCAATGCGATCAAACACCCGACGGCCTTGTCATCACCGCGCGACCGCTGCACGGCGGTGTCTGGCGATCGTATGCCGACCATCGGATGGCGACAGCGGGTGCGATCGTCGGGCTGCGGGTGCCCGGTGTCGAAGTTGAGGACATCGCGACTACGGCCAAGACGCTGCCGGAGTTCCCGCAGTTGTGGGCCGACATGCTGGCGGGCGGTTGAGCCCTCGCGAGTACGACGAGTCCGACGTCCGCATCCGGCCGGGTCGGGGCTCGCGGCCGCGAACCAAGACTCGTCCCGACCACGCCGACGCCCAGGAGGGCATGGTGGTCTCCGTTGATCGCGGACGATGGGGCTGCGTGCTCGGCCGCGATCCCGATCGCCGGGTGACGGCAATGCGGGCAAGGGAATTGGGCCGTACTCCGATCGTCGTCGGCGACGATGTCGGTCTGGTCGGGGACCTGTCCGGGCGCCAAGACACCCTTGCGCGCATCGTGCGGCGGGGTGAACGCCGAACCGTGTTGCGCCGCACCGCCGATGACACCGATACGACGGAGCGCGTCGTCGTCGCCAACGCCGACCAACTGCTGATCGTGGTGGCGCTGGCCGACCCGCCGCCGCGGGCCGGCCTGGTCGAGCGTGCGCTGATCGCCGCCTACGCCGGCGGCCTGACGCCGATCTTGTGCCTGACCAAGACGGACCTGGCGCCGCCGGAGCCGTTCGCCGCGCAGTTCGCCGATCTCGACCTGACGATCACCACCGCCGGCCGCGACGACCCGCTCGACCCAGTGGCCCCGCTGCTGGCCGACAAGGTCACCGTGCTGCTCGGCCACTCCGGCGTCGGAAAATCGACGTTGGTGAATCGCCTTGTCCCCGAGGCGGATCGGGCTATCGGCGAGGTTTCTGGCGTCGGCAAGGGACGGCACACGTCGACGCAGTCGGTGGCGCTACCGCTGGAGCGTTCCGGCTGGGTCGTCGACACCCCCGGTATTCGGTCGTTCGGCCTGGCGCATATCGAGCCCGACGACGTGCTGCTGGCGTTCTCGGACCTCGCCGAGGCGATCAAGGACTGCCCGCGCGGCTGCGGACATCTTGGCCCGCCCGCCGACCCCGAGTGCGCGCTCGACCCCCTGACCGGGCCGGCCGCGGGCCGTGTCGCGGCAGCGCGCCGACTGCTTGCGGTGCTGACGGAGGCTAAGTCCTACTAGGCGGCGAGGTCGGCCTGCTTGGCGGTCCGCCTGTCGCGGCGCCACTGGCGGACCGTGGCGATCGCGGTCCTCAGCCCGCGGCGGCGCCCGGTGCCCGGATCTGTTGCGGCGAAGCCGGATTCCAGCTCGGTGAACATCCGCTCGCTGCGGGTCTCCGGAGCGTCGTCGGCGGTGTCATGCAGGTACTTGTCCGGCAGCGACAGCTTGGCGATGGTCCGCCACGTCTTGCCGTACTGCATCAGGAACGAACCGGTGGTGTACGGCAGGTCGTACTTGTCGCACACTTCCTTGACCCGGAACGAGATCTCGTAGAGCCGGTTGCTCGGCAGATCCGGATACAGGTGATGCTCGATCTGGTGGCACAGGTTGCCACTCATGAACCGCAGCACCGGACCGTTCTCGAAGTTGGCGCTGCCCAGCATCTGCCGCAGATACCACTGCCCCTTGGTCTCGCCGACCATGTCGGTCTTGGTGAACTTCTCTGCGCCATCGGGGAAGTGGCCGCAGAAGATCACGGCGTTGGACCAGACGTTGCGGATGACGTTGGCCACCGCGTTGGCCGTCAGCGTGGACTTGAACGTCGCTTTCGGCGACAGCGACGTCACCGCCGGGAACGCAACGTAGTCCTTGGCCACCTGGTGGCCCGCCTTGACAGCGAACTCCCGCGCCCGAGCCTTGCTTTCGTCTCGGTTGTCCCTGCCCTTGAAGATCTTGCCGAGCTCCACGTGCTGCAACCCGACGCCCCACTCGAACAGGCTCGCCAGCATCGTGTTGAAAAACAGGTTGAAGATGTTGTGCGGCTTCCACTTCTGGTCGCGGGTGACCCTCAGCAAGCCATAGCCGACATCGTCGTCCATGCCCAGGATGTTGGTGTACTTGTGATGCATGAAGTTGTGGGTGAACCGCCAGTGCTTGGCCGCCCCGCCCATGTCCCACTCCCACGTCGAGGAGTGAATCTCGGGATCGTTCATCCAATTCCACTGGCCGTGCATGACGTTGTGGCCGATCTCCATGTTCTCGATGATCTTGGAAGCGGCCAGCGTGAGGGTCCCGGCCCACCAGGCCGAGCGTTTCGAGCTGGCGGCGAGCATGAGCCGACCGGCCACCTCGAGCGCGCGCTGGGCGGCGATGGTGCGGCGGATGTAGCGCGAGTCGCGCTCGCCAAGGGAGTCTTCGATGTCCTGGCGGATGGTGTCCAGCTCGAAAGCCAGGTTCTCGATGTCGGCGTCGGTCAGGTGCGCGAACGCCGGAACGTCGGTAATAGCCATCGTTCTGTCTCCTTCCTCCTACCTACGGTACCGTAACCTACGATCCCGTAGGTTACCAGCCAGTAAAGCCTAAGCGTCCAGGACGCAATCGCCAGACGCTGCGGAAATGCACGTTTGTACCCGACTTCCTGGTTCGTGTTCGACGCCGGTGCGCAGGTCGCGCACGTGCCCGTCGAGCAGGCCGACGACGCAGGACTGGCAGATGCCCATCCGGCAGCCGAACGGCATCCGCACGCCGACGCCCTCGCCGGCGTCCATCAGCGGCGTCGCGGCGTCCACGGTGACCGTCTTCTGACTGCGGGCGAACTCGACCGTGCCGCCCTCGCCGTGCGCCGCGGCACGAGAGAGGGCGAATCGCTCCAGATGCAGCCGGTCGGAGATCCCCGCCGCCGACCAGACGCGTTCGGCGGCGTTGAGCATGCCCTCCGGGCCGCACGCCCAGGTCTGCCGGTCGCGCCAATCCGGCACCTCGTCGCCGAGCCGCGACAGGTCGAGACGGCCCTCTTCGCGCGTGGCGCGCAACCGCAACTGGTAACCGGGCCGGCTGCGCTCGAGTTCGGCCAGCTCTTCGCCGAACATCACGTCGGATTCCGTTGGGGTGGAATGCAAATGGATGATGTCGGTGATCTGGTCGCGGCGAATCAGGGTACGCAGCATCGACATCACCGGGGTGATGCCGGAGCCACCGGTGATGAACAGCACCGACGGCGGCGCCGGATCGGGCATGACGAAATTGCCCTGCGGCGCCGCCAGCCGCACGATCGTGCCGGGTGCCACCCCGCCGACCAGGTGGGTCGACAGGAACCCCTCGGGCATCGCCTTGATCGTGATCGTGATGGTGCGGCTTCCCTTGACGGGGCTGGACGTCAGCGAGTACGACCGCCATCGCCAGCGGCCGTCGACCAACAGCCCGATGCCGATGTACTGGCCGGGCCGGTAGTCAAAGGAAAAGCCCCAGCCTGGCTTGATGACCAGGGTCGCGGAGTCGACAGTCTCGCGGTGCGCCTCCAGCACCCGGCCGCGCAGTTCACGGGCGGACCACAGCGGGTTCGCCAGCTTCAGGTAGTCGTCGGGCAGCAGCGGCGTTGTGATGCGTCCGGCCAGCGTGCGCAGGGCGTGCCAGCCGGGATGATCCTTCGCGCCGGCGATCCTCGGCCGCACGGTATCGGCGACGTTGGCCGAGACCTTGATGGTGTTCTTGGCCACGTAACCTACGGTACCGTAACCTACGGTCCCGTATCCAGTCGTCCTTAGAGCAATTCCAGCAGGAACGGCAGCTCCTGGGTGGCATACCAGGCCAGGTCATGGTCCTGCGCGTCGCCGACAATCAGTTCGGCGTCCTCGTCCCCCAGATCAGCGGCGTCGACGGCGTCAATCGCCGCGACCACCGCAGACTCCGCGGCCGCGTTGTCGACGTAGACGGCGATCACAGTGTCCAGGTCGACCGGCCCGGACAGCCGCACCACCGCGTCGTCGAGATCGCGGCGGGCGGTGGCATCCTCGACGTCGGCCACCAGCACGGCGCGCCGCGGCGGCAGCCCGGCCGTCGGGTCGTCGGCCGCGAGCAGACGCAGCGAGGCCAGCGCAGCCTCGCGAAGCGCCACGTCAGCCAGTTCGTCGTCGTCGCCCTGGGCGTAGAACTCCCGCAGTGTGGGCGTCACCGCGAACGCCGTACCGCTGACGGCGCCTATCGCTCCATCGGCAACGAGCCGCTGCAGCATCGCGAGGGTCGCCGGAACGTAGACGCGCACCCAGCGAGATTATCCGGCCCCTGTTTCTTGGTTGGCGGGATCCTTCTCCACCGAGATGACGAAATCGTCTCCGTGTTGGGTGACGCCGGAGATCACCGCGCTGTCCACTGCCTCGGCGGCGTATTCCTTGCGCACCACCATCGGGTCTCGGCGCAGGTCCCTGACCAAAGCCGTTGCCATCCCCACCATCACCAGGACGAATGGCAGCGCGGCGATGATGGTGATCGTCTGCAGACCCGTCAGTGCGTCCGCACCGCCGACCAGGAGCATCACCGCTGCAACCGCTCCGGTCGCGACACCCCAGAAGATGACGGTTCCCCGGCTGGGCTTGATCGTCCCGCGTTCGGACAGCGAGCCCATCACGATCGAGGCGGCATCCGCGCCCGAGACGAAGAAGATGGCGACCAACACCATCACCAGGATGCTCGCCACGATGGCGATCGGGTACTGGTCGAGCAGGGTGAACAACTGTTGCTCGATGCTGCCCTCACCGGCGAGGTCGACCCCCGACTGCTGTTTATTGATCGCGGCGCCACCGAAGACGCAGAACCACATCAGCGACACCAAGCTCGGCACGAACAACACGCCGGTGACGAACTGCCGGATGGTTCGCCCGCGGGATATCCGCGCGATGAACATGCCGACGAAGGGAGTCCAGGAGATCCACCAGGCCCAGTAGAAGATGGTCCACGACTGCAGCCAGGTGTTCACGTCGGCACCTTCGGCGCCGGTCCTTGCCGACATCATCGCGACGTCTTGCAGGTAGCTGCCGACCGATGTGGGAATCAGGTTGAGAATGAAAATCGTTGGGCCGACGACGAACACGAAGACGGCCAGGACCAGGGCCAGCACCATGTTGATGTTCGACAGCCACTGGATGCCCCGCGCGATCCCGGACACCGCGGACAGCACGAACGCAGCGGTGAGGACCGCGATGATGACGACGAGGATGGCGTTGCCGGTCTCGCCGATGCCACCGACGATCTGCAGGCCGCTGCGGATCTGCAGGGCGCCGAGACCGAGCGAGGCAGCCGATCCGAACAGCGTGGCGAAGATCGCCAGCATGTCGATCACCTTGCCCCACGGGCCATGTGCGCGGGAACCGAGCAGCGGCTCGAATGCGGAGCTGATCAGCTGCAGCCTGCCCCTGCGGTACACGCCGTAGCTGATCGCGAGCCCGACGACCGCGTAGATCGCCCACGGGTGCAGCGTCCAGTGGAACAGCGTGGTCGCCATCGCGGTCTGCACCGCGTCCGGGTTGCCGGCAGCACCGGTACCCGGCGGTGGCGTCGCGAAATGGGACAGCGGCTCGGCGACGCCGAAGAACATCAGGCCGATGCCCATGCCGGCGCTGAACATCATCGCCACCCAGGACACCGTCCGGAATTCCGGCTCCTCCTCGTCGCGGCCCAGCGGGATCTTGCCGTAGCGGCCCAGCGCAAGCCACAGCACGAACAACACAAACCCGGACGCGGTCAGCACGAACAGCCAGCCGACGTTGTTCATCACCCAGGTCAGGGCGTTGCCGGACGCCTCCGCCAGCGCCGCGGTGTCCAGGAAGCCCCACACCAGAAAACCCAGGGCGATCACGGCGGTAACGCCGAAGACCACCCAATCCAGTCCGCGCTTGCGGCTGTACACGTCGTCGTCGACGGGCAGATCGAGCACGGGGTGCGGGATCACTCTGTCGGCCGGCGACTTGGCGGTGTCGGTGACGGACTTGTGGGTCTTTTCGTTCTCGGAGCTAATCGTCACGATGCATCTCAATCATTGAGCGGCCTCCAGCAGTTCATCGAGTGATTCCCGCAGCAACGTCGGCAGAACATCCACGTCGCTCATCGCGTCGCGGTCGGCGTTGATCCCGTAATACAGCATGCCGTTGTAGGAGGTTACGCCTATCGCCAGCACCTGGTTGTTAAGCAGGGGTGGCACCGCATAGCTTTCCAGCAGCTTGGCGCCCGCGACGTATATCTGCTTCTGCGCGCCGGGAACGTTGGTGATCAACAGATTGAACTGTCGGGCCGAAAACATGGTCGCCACCCGAATTCCCATGGCGTGCAACGTCGGTGGCGCGAAGCCGGACAGCGTGACGATCGTTCTGGCGTCGACGAGGCTGGCTGCCGTCGGATGTGATTCGGTGGCGTGTGCGATTTGGGAGAGCCTGACCACCGCGTTGCCCTCGCCGACCGGCAGATCGATGAAGAACGGCGAGACCTCGCTGATTGCCTGGCCCGGTGCGGTCGAATCGAGCTCGGCGTCCGCGTATACGGACATCGGCGCCATCGCGCGCACTGCGGACGTGGGTGCCGCCGACTCGCCGCGCGACAGCAGCCAGTTGCGCAGCGCGCCGGCAACCACGGCCAACACCACGTCGTTGACGTCGCAGTCGTATCGGGTGCGCAGATGGCGGTAGTCCGCCAGCCGGCCGGTGGCCACCGTGAACCGCCGATTGCGCGACACCGTGGTGTTCAGCGGGCTGCTGGGCGCGGTGCCCCGCGCGAACGTCCGGGCGGCGTCGGCGACCCGGCGGCCCACCTCGACCAGCTGCCCGGAGTTGGTGGCCACCTCGGTCACCGCGGAACGAACGGCCGCCAGTTGCACGCCGGGCCGGGCAATCCAGTCCCCGACGGCGCCCATCAGCAGCCGGGCAGTCCCCGGCTCGCGGCCCGGAATCCAGATGTCCTCTCCGAATGCCGGCGGCTTTTGCGTGCGGTCGGCGATGACGTGGCCGATCTCCAGCGCGGTCATGCCGTTCACCAGCGCCTGATGCGATTTGGTGTAGATCGCGAGCCGGTTGCGGGCCAGGCCCTCGACCAGATACATCTCCCACAGCGGCCGCGACCTGTCCAGCTGACGAGACCCCAACCGGGCGACCAGATCATGCAGCTGGGCGTCGCTGCCCGGCGACGGCAGCGCGGACCGGCGGATGTGGTAGGTGATGTCGAAGTCGCGGTCGTCGACCCACACCGGCCGGGCCAGGCCGAGCGTCACCTCCCGCACCTTCTGCCGGTAGCGCGGAATCTGCGGAAACCGCTGTTCGACCGTTGCCAGCAGGGTCTCGTAGCTCAGCCCGCTGCGGGGCTTGCGGAGAATCGACAGCGAGCCGACATACATCGGTGTCGAGGAGTTCTCCAGGTGGTAGAACGACGCGTCCGACGCCGACAACCTGGTCACCATGTCTGGCGGTACCCTCCTGCGAAATTTACGTCGACGCTCACCGAACTCCCGTCACGTTATCCGCCGATTCCGCCGCCGCGCATCACGGGTGCGTGCGGGCCGTGCCAACCATGGGATCATGGACTTGTCTGCGTCTCTCCAGCAGATGCCGTTGCAGCCATACCGAACGCTGGAGAGGTCCGTTGACCGCATCGCACATCTCATTCCAACCGGGCTCGTTCACCGCGCCGGTCGTCGACTATGAACCACCGCCCCTCGGTGCCGCCGCGAGGGTGTCCGCCGCCCTGCACCGGTCGCCACGGCGCCCGCTGCGGTCTGTCCATCGCGTGGCGCGCGAACCGTCGCCGCCACACGCGGCCGCGGTGTTCGCCGACGCGGCGCTGCGCCGGGTGCTGGAGGTCATCGATCGACGCCGCCCGATCAGCCAGCTGAAAGCGCTGATGACGCCGGCCCTGATGGACATGGTGGTTGCGATGGCGCGATCCCCGCACGCCGCTGCCGCGACGCTGCGCCGGGTGCGGCTACGAATGGTGGACACCGCGGACACCGCGGACACCGAGGTGCAAGCCGCCGAGGTGTTCGGCACCTACAGCAGGGCACAGCGGGCCCGGGCCATCGCGGCGCGCATCGAACTCTGCGATGACCGCTGGCGGATTGTCGCCCTGCACATCGGATGAGGCTGGGGGTACCGCCCGCCCAAGGGCAGGGGGACTAGCCTTTGCGACGTGCAGGGAAACACCGTCAGCGTCGAACGTGTCATCAAAGCGCCGGCCGGCGAGATCTTTGCATTGCTCGCCGACGCCGGAAAACACGCAAGCTTCGACGGATCCGGAACCGTGGACCACACGACGGCGCCCTCGATACCGCTGGAGCTGGGCGCCAAGTTCTCGATGCGGATGCGGGGACGGCCCGAGACGCTGTTCGTGCCGTACACGATGAACAACAAGGTCATCGAATTCGAGCCGGATCGCCGGATCGCCTGGCAGCCCACCGCGCTGGGCGGCCTGATCGGCGGCCGCATCTGGCGTTACGAACTCGAGCCGTCCGACGGCGGCACGCTGGTGCGTGAGACGTGGGACGTGTCGAAGGACCGGCAGAGACCGATGCTCAAGCTGGGTTCGATGCCGAAGCAGGCCGAGGACGGCATGCGCGCCACGCTGGAGCGCATCGCTGCCCTGCTCGAGCCCTAGTTCTTCCTTGCCGACTTCGGCGGTTTCTGCCCGCGGGCCTGACGGCGCGCGGCTTCGCGCCGCTCCCGCCTGCTGGCGGGCGGCATGGCGTGCCGTGGGCCGCCGCCATGGCGCTGCACCTGCGCGGAACCGTCCTCCGAAGGACCGGAGTAGGTCAACGGCGGTGCGTCGTCGTCAATTCCCTTGGCGCGCAGCGCCGAAGGTGCCTGCCCGCGCTCTTTCGTCGCGACGCCGCTCTGCTGAGCCTGCGCGGCGGCCGCGGCCGCGAACTCGGAGAGGCCGGTGGGCGCGGCGACCGGAGCCACCGCCGGCGCTGGCGCGGCTTCGACCGTGACATTGAACAGGAAGCCCACCGACTCTTCCTTCATGGCGTCGAGCATCCCGACGAACATGTCGTAGCCCTCGCGCTGGTACTCGATGACCGGGTCGCGCTGGGCGATGCCGCGCAGCCCGATGCCCTCCTTGAGGTAATCCATCTCGTAGAGGTGCTCGCGCCACTTGCGGTCGATGACGTTGAGCAGCACATTGCGCTCCAGCTGTCGCATCGCGCCGTCGCCGGCGAGCTCCTCGAGCTCCTTCTCGCGTTCCGCATAGGCGCGCTTGGCATCGGCGATCAACGCGTCGAGCAGCTCGTCGCGGGTCAGCTCACCCGGCTCCCCGACCGCGTCCGAGTCCACCAGGTCGTGGTGGTCGATGCCGACCGGGTACAGCGTCTTCAGCGCCTGCCACAGCGACTCCAGATCCCAGTCCTCCGAATACCCCTCGGCGGTGGCGCCGTTGGCATACGCGGTGACGACGTCGACCAGCAAGTTGTGCGCCTGCTCGGCCAGGTTCTCGCCCTCGAGGATGCGGCGACGCTCGGCGTAGATGACCTTGCGCTGCTGGTTCATCACCTCGTCGAAC
The DNA here is from genome assembly GCF_050701515.1 of Mycobacterium sp. Classification (GTDB taxonomy): domain Bacteria; phylum Actinomycetota; class Actinomycetes; order Mycobacteriales; family Mycobacteriaceae; genus Mycobacterium. The sequence continues at coordinate 26,132 of NZ_JBOGDB010000157.1, forward strand.
TTCAGGACGTACTTGCGAGCCTCGAAGTTCTGCTGCTCGACCTGCGTCTGCGCGCTCTTGATCGCCCGGGTCACCATCTTCGCCTCGATGGGCACGTCGTCGGGCAGGTTCAGCCGGGTCAGCAACGCCTCCAACGTCGCGCCGTTGAACCGGCGCATCAACTCATCGCCGAGCGACAGGTAGAACCGTGACACGCCCGGATCGCCCTGACGGCCGGACCGGCCGCGCAGCTGGTTGTCGATGCGGCGCGACTCGTGGCGTTCGGTGCCGAGCACGTACAGCCCGCCGACCGCGATGACGTCCGTGGCTTCCTCGGCCGCAGTCGCCTTCACCTCGGGCAGCACCCGGTGCCAGGCCGCCTCGTATTCGTCGGCGGTTTCCACCGGATCCAGCCCCTGCTCGCGCAGCCGCTTGTCGGCCAGGAAGTCGACGTTGCCGCCGAGCACGACGTCGGTGCCGCGGCCGGCCATGTTGGTGGCCACGGTGATCGCACCGAGCCGTCCCGCCTCGGCGATGATGTTCGCCTCCTGCTCGTGGTACTTGGCGTTCAGCACGTTGTGCGGGATCCGGCGCTTGTTGAACTGGCGCGACAGGTACTCCGAACGCTCCACACTGGTGGTGCCGATCAGCACCGGCTGGCCCTTTTCATAGCGCTCGGTGACGTCGTCGACCACCGCGATGTACTTGGCCTCTTCGGTCTTGTAGATGAGGTCGGACTGGTCGCCGCGGATCATCGGCTTGTTGGTCGGGATGCTGACCACGCCGAGCTTGTAGATCTCGTGCAGCTCGGCGGCCTCGGTCTGGGCGGTGCCGGTCATGCCGGAGAGCTTTTCGTAGAGCCGGAAGTAGTTCTGCAGCGTGATGGTGGCCAGCGTCTGGTTCTCGGCCTTGATCTCGACCTGCTCCTTGGCCTCGATGGCCTGGTGCATGCCCTCGTTGTAGCGGCGCCCGATCAGCACCCGGCCGGTGAACTCGTCGACGATCAGCACCTCGCCGTTGCGGACGATGTAGTCCTTGTCGCGCTGGAACAGCTCCTTGGCCTTGATCGCGTTGTTGAGGTAGCTGACCAGCGGCGAGTTTGCGGCTTCGTAGAGGTTGTCGATGCCGAGCTGGTCCTCGACGAACTCAACGCCCAGCTCGTGCACGCCGATGGTGCGCTTGCGCAGGTCAACCTCGTAGTGGGTGTCCTTCTCCATCAGCGGCGCCAGCCGGGCGAACTCGGGGTACCAGTTGGACGCGCCGTCGGCGGGACCGGAGATGATCAGCGGCGTGCGGGCCTCGTCGATCAGGATGGAGTCGACCTCGTCGACGATGGCGAACGGGTGGCCCCGTTGCACCATGTCCGCCACCGAATGCGCCATGTTGTCGCGCAGGTAGTCGAAGCCGAACTCGTTGTTGGTGCCGTAGGTGATGTCAGCGCCGTAGGCCAACCGTCGCTCGTCGGGAGTCATCTGGGAAAGGATCACGCCGACGTCCAGGCCGAGCAACCGGTGCACACGCCCCATCCACTCGCTGTCGCGCTTGGCCAGGTAGTCGTTGACGGTGACGACGTGCACGCCCGTGCCGGTCAGCGCGTTGAGATACGCGGGCAGCACCGAGGTCAGGGTCTTGCCCTCACCGGTCTTCATCTCGGCGACGTTGCCGAAGTGCAGGGCCGCCGCGCCCATCACCTGGACGTCGAACGGCCGCTGGTCGAGCACCCGCCAGGCCGCCTCGCGGGCCACCGCGAACGCCTCCGGCAGCAGGTCGTCGAGGTCTTCGCCGTCGGCTACCCGCTTCCTGAACTCGTCGGTCTTGGCCCGCAGCTCGGCGTCGGAGAGCTCTGCGACGTCGTCGGACAGGGTGTTGACATAGTCAGCCACCCTCTTGAGGCGCTTGACCATGCGGCCTTCACCGAGCCGGAGCAACTTATCGAGCACGCTAATTTCCCCTGTGGGTTGATGGATCCCGTCGCGTATCAGACGGGGTCCATCCTAGGTGACACGCCGAAGTGGCTGGTCAATTGCCTCAGGCCAGGCGTATCAGTCCGTAGTCGTACGCGTGCCGGCGATACACCACGCACGGCCTGTCGCTCTGCTTGTCGTGGAACAGGAAGAAGTCGTGGCCGACCAGCTCCATCTGGTAGAGCGCGTCGTCGACGGTCATCGGCTTGGTCGGGTGTTCCTTGGTGCGCACGATCTTGCCGGGCTTGTGGACCTCGGCGCCATCAACGGCACCGTGGTGCTCGGCGTCTTCGGTGTTCGCCGGTGGCTCGAACGCCTCCGGGGCGGATACCTTCGTCGCCTGGGCGAGGGACACCGGGGTCTTGTCGCCGTAGTGGACCTTGCGACGGTCCTTGCTGCGCCGCAGCCGGCTCTCGAGTTTGCAGACCGCCGACTCCAGGGCGGCGTAGAAACTGTCCGCGCAGGCCTCGCCGCGCACCACCGGGCCGCGGCCGCGCGCGGTGATCTCTACGTGCTGACAGTTCTTGCGTTGGCGCCGATTGCGTTCATGGTCTAGTTCGACATCGAAAAGGTAGATGGTGCGGTCGAATCGCTCCAGGCGGGAGAGTTTCTCTGAGACGTAGATGCGGAAATGGTCGGGAATCTCGACGTTGCGGCCCTTGACCACGACCTCTGCATGGGGCACGGGTGCGGGCTTGTCGTCTTCGACGATCATCGAGCGGTCTGAGTCCACGGAACGGGTTGACATGCTTTGCGACTCGTTTCTTTTTCGCGTCGCACGCGCGCTGCGTGCCGGCCTGTCAGTACTGCGCCGGCGGGGCATCCGTTATTTCGCCGCTCGCCGGTGCAAGGTGTCGATCGCTCACCTCCTACCGCTACTGGGCGATGGTTGGCGCTTCTCGTCTGAGCGCCGCCGTGAGGCGTTCACGGGTGGTTGGCCCCGACGGTAGTCCGTATTCACCCCCTCGTGCCAGTAATTTCGTCGACCCGTTCTCAGTTCTTCACGCGGGTTTGACCTCGGGGTAATTGAGGACGGCGTCACCTGGGCGGTCAGGCGTGCGCGACGGCGAGGACGGCGACCACACCGGCCCCAGAACTTTGCAGGATGCGCACCGACTCGGAGACGGTGGCACCGGTGGTGACGATGTCGTCGACAAGCAGCACCTCCCCTTCGGCAGGTCTGCACAGCCGGACCCGGCCGGCGACGTTGCGTTGCCGCGCCGCGCTGGACAGGCCCACCGAGTCGCGGACCAGGGCCCGCATCCGCAGCGCCTGGACGACGGTGATGTCCCGTCGACCGGTCGCCGAGGCCAGCGCCATCCGGGTGACCGGGTCGCCGCCGCGCCGGCGGGCGGCCAGCCGGCGGGTGGGAGCGGGCACGACCGTGACCGGAGCGCGGGCGACTCCCCAGTTCAGCAATTGGTCGAGGCCGCAGCGCAGCGCGCGGGCCAGCGGTGCGATGAGGTCGGCGCGGCCGTGCTCCTTGACCGCGACGATGGCATCCCGGCGGGCGCCGGCGTATCGGCCCAGCGAGAACACGGGTACGCCGGGGTCGAACCGCGGGGTGATCAGATGCGGCTCGTCGGGCTTGACGGCAAGCACTTCGGCGCAGGCGCTGCACCATCGCGTCGACGGCGCGCCGCAGCCGCCGCATTCCAGCGGAAGGACCAGGTCGAGCACGCCGTCAGTGTCGCCGCGGCCGGTGACATCCATATCGGATCGGGACGTCGGGGTACACAGGAGGCATGGCCGACCGCGAGTCCTTCATCGTCGACTGCCTGGTGCAGGCGTTCTCCGACCTGATGAAGGCCGATCCCGACGCGTTCCGCACCAAGTTCCGCAAGATGGCCGCCGACCCGTTCGCGTTCTACCGGGGCAGCGCCTGCGTCTTCTACGCCGACCTCGCCGGTAAGGAGGATCGGTGGGCCGACGAACGGACCGGCCGGGTCTGGATACAGGGCGATCTGCACGCGGAGAACTTCGGCACCTACATGGACGGCTCGGGGGTGCTGATCTTCGACGTCAACGATTTCGACGAGGCCTTCATCGGCCACTTCACCTGGGACCTGGAGCGGTTCGCGGCCAGCGTCGCGTTGATGTGTTGGCAGAAGGCACTCTCCGATGAGGAGATCAAAGCGCTGATCGAGACATTCATCCGCGCGTACGTCGATCAGGTGCGGTGGTTCACCGATGTGGAGGACGACACGTCGTTCTCGCTGAACCTGACGACCGCCCGCGGCGCGGTGTTGTCGGCCCTGCAGACGGCGCGGCTCTCGACGCGCTCGCAGATGCTGGACCGCATGACGCGCGTCGACGATTGGGACCGGCGCTTCCGCGACCTAGCCGGAGTGCGCCAACTCGACGACGCCGAACGCGACAAGGTCACCGACGCATTCGGCCGCTACCTGGAGACGATTCCCAAGACGAAGCGATTCCGCGGCATCGCCTACGACATCAAGGACGTGATCGGCAAGACCGGCATGGGTATCGGTAGCGCGGGACTACCCGCGTACACGGTGCTGATCGAAGGCTTCAACCAGGCGCTGGATAACGACGCGGTGCTGTCGATGAAACAGGGCAACGTGGCGGCGCCCAGCCGCGTGATCGACGACCGCGAGGTGCGCGAGTACTTCAAGCATCACGGGCATCGCACAGCGGTGTCCCAACGCGCGCTGCAGGCTCACGCCGATCCCCTGCTGGGCTACACCGACATCGACGGCGGCGGCTTCGTAGTGAGCGAAATCTCGCCCTACGACGCCGATTTGGACTGGAGCGAGTTGACCGAACCCGACGAACTCGCGGAGGTCATCGAGCAGCTCGGACAAGCGGTGGCCAAGGTGCATTGCGTCAGCGACACCGACAGCGATCAGACGTTGGTCGACTTCCAGACCGAGGAAGCCATCGTCGCTGTCATCGGCGAGCACGTCGACGAATTCGTCGACGACATGGTGGCGTTCGGACTCGAATACGCCAACACCGTCCGCGACGATCACCGCCATTTCGTCGAGGCGTTCCGGGAGGGGCGGATCCCCGGCGTCAGCTCGAGCTGAGGCTGCTCAGCCCGGCAGTACGGGTACTGCGCCGGGTGTCATCAGCGGGCGCACCTCCACCCATCTGGGGTCGTTCTCGGCCGCCGAACCCGACAGCTGCAACACGCCCCGGGCGTCGGCCACATACACCGTCGACGGGTTCGCGGCGACGGTGCCGACCGGCATCAGCAGGCTGCGGCTCGGCCCGTCGGAGTTCACCCCGTCGAGGTTGACATAGGACACCGGGTGTTGCGGGTCGGTGCGGCTGACCACGATGTCGTCGCCGGTGCGCCAGCACAACGAAACCACCGTGTTGCCCAGGCCGAAGCCCAGCCGGCGCGGGTGGGTGAGTGCGTAGCCGCCGCCCGGCGTCTGCTCGACGCTGGCCAGGATCACCTGGCCCTCGATCACCATCGCCGCGCGGGTGCCGTCGCGGGACAGCTGCAGCTCGGCGATCACGCCCGGGAATCTGGTCGTGACGGCGGTGGCGTCGACGGGGATGCGGCCCGGCTGTCCGGACGCGTCCTGAATGGCCCGCACCACCGTGTTGCCGTCGACCACCACCCAGATCGCGTCGTCGAGCGACCAGCTGGGCCGGGAAAGGGTGCGACCGTCCATCGCCTGTGCCGCGTTACCGGCGAGCGGGCCGACCCACAGTGACGATGCCATGTCCGGCGCACCCGGGCGGAGCGTCACGATCGACGCCACCTCCCGCCCGGTGCGTGACACCGCGGCCGCCGTCTGATTGGGCATTTGGCCGAACGATCCCGCGACACGTGGTGCCCGTTGACCGTCCAGGGACACCAGCGACCCGCCGACCAACGCGTGCAGCCCCGCGGCGGCACCGTCGGCCGCGCCGGGGTCGGTGGCGGCGACGTCGGAGGTCTGCCAACCGTCGGCGAACCGGTCGTCCAGCGCGGCTCCATCGGCATTGATGACATACGGGCCGTTGATCCCCGCCCGCGACAGCGTCCAAATGATCTGCGCGGCAAGCAGTTGCCGGCTGTGCGGATCGGTGGTGGACAGGTTTTCCAAGTCGATGCGCGCGCCGCCGTAGCCGCGGCCGACGCCCATCTTGCCGCCGTCAGCGCGAGTCACCGGACCGCGCAACCTCAGCGGCGGCCCCAGCAGGTTGCGCACCGTGTTGGCCATCTCCGGCCGCGAGCCGGCGATCAGTTTGGTGACCAGCTCGGTGGCCAGCTGGTCGGGATCGGAGACCGCGACGTAGCGCGGATCGGGAACCACGGTCTTGCCGGTCGGGTCGGCGAAGTACAGCGTGTTGCGCTTGTAAGTCTCCTGAAACTGTTTCCAGTCCAGGAAAACCCCGTTGGGCAGCCGATCGATACGCCAGCCATCGGGCGTCTTGACCAACTCGATCGGGCCGGGGTCGGGCAATGCCCCTTCGCCGGTCTCGAACACACCCATGTCCGACAGCGAACCCAGGATGTCGGCGCGCATATTGACCGAAACCCGGTCCGGGCCACGGGTTTCGACGAAGACGACCCGGTCGATCAGCAGCGCGCTACCCGCGTCGTCCCAGGCGTTCGACGCCGATTCGGTGAGGAACTGCCGGGCCGCCAAATGCCGGTTGGAGGGATCGGCTGTGGCCTTAAGGAATTCGCGCAGCAGCACATCGGGATCCATGCCGGGTGTGGGTTTGGGCAGACGCGGCGGCGCGGGCCGCTCCACCGTCCCGATGGCCTGCGGCGCCGACGAGCTGGGCACCCCGGCACAACCGGCCAGGACCACCATCGCCAACGCCGATACCAGAGCGAGGACGCGCCTCACACGCTCTCCCCGGCCGGTTCGCGCTCGCGGGCGGGACGGCGCGGCTTGCGTTCCCGCCCAATGGGTTTCATCGGAAGCGGGCTGGTTGTCACCTTGTGGCCGCGCACCAGCGGCAGGGTGAGCCGGAAACATGCGCCCTTGCCCGGCTCGCCCCACGCCTCCAGCCGACCCTGGTGCAGCCGGGCGTCCTCGACACTGATGGCCAGGCCCAGCCCGGTGCCACCTGAGCGCCGGACCCGCGACGGGTCGGAGCGCCAGAACCGGCTGAACACCAACTTCTCCTCGCCGGGCCGCAATCCGACGCCGTAATCGCGGACGGTGACGGCGACGGTGTCTTCGTCGGCGGCCATTTTGATCCGCACCGGTTTGTGCTCGGCATGGTCGATGGCGTTGGCGATCAGGTTGCGGAGGATGCGTTCCACCCGGCGCGGATCGACCTCGGCGATGACCTCCTGCGGCGGCATGTCGACGATGAGCTCGCTCTTGGCGTCGTCGGCAAGGTGGCCGACGTTGTCCAGCGCACTCTGTACGGTGTCGCGCAGGTCGACCGCTTCGACGGACAGCTCGGCGACACCGGCGTCGTGCCGGGAGATCTCCAGCAGGTCGTTGAGCAGCAGTTCGAACCGGTCCAATTCGCTGACCAGCAGCTCGGTCGAACGCCGTAGCGCCGGGTCGAGGTCCTCGCTGTGGTCGTAGATCAGGTCGGCGGCCATTCGCACCGTGGTCAGCGGGGTGCGCAGTTCGTGACTGACATCGGAGGTGAACCGGCGCTGCAGGTTGCCGAACTCCTCCAGCTGGGTGATCTGCCGCGACAGGCTTTCGGCCATGTCGTTGAATGACACCGCCAGCCGCGCCATGTCGTCCTCGCCGCGCACCGGCATGCGCTCGGTGAGGTGACCCTCGGCGAACCGTTCGGCGATCCGCGAGGCCGACCGCACCGGCAGCACGATCTGGCGCGCCACCACCAACGCGATCGCGGCCAGCAGCCCCAGCAGCACCACACCGCCGGTGACGATGGTTCCGCGCACCAGCGCGATGGTGCTTTCCTCGCTGCTCAGCGGAAAGATCAGGTACAGCTCCAGGTTGGTGACCGGCGACGACGTCGGGGTGCCGATGATCAACGCCGGGCCGGAGAAGCCTTCGGTGTGCACCGTGGCGTACTGGTAGCTGACCTGGCCGGCCTTGACGAAATCCCGCAGCGCGTTGGGGACCTGCTGCACCGGGCCCGCCGCGGTCGCGGCGCGTGGCCCGTCACCGGGGACGACCAGCACCGCGTCGAACGCGCCGGCCAGGCCGGCCTTGCGGTCGGTCAGCGTGTTGCGCGCCAACTGCAGGCTGCTGTCCAGCGACCGGGTCTCCTCGCCGCCGACGATCCCGCTGACGGTGTTGCGGGCGCGTTCGATCTCCTCGGTCGCCGCACGCACCTTGACCTCGAGGATCCGATCGGTGATCTGACTGGTCAACACGAAGCCGAGCACCAGGATGACGGCCAGCGACAGCCCCAGCGTCAGCGTCACCACCCGCAGCTGCAGCGAGCGCCGCCAGGCAAGACCCATCGCTCGACTCAGCGCACCCAATCCGCGTATCAGTGGTGCCGAACGCCGATGAATGCGCCGCCTCGAGCTGAAGATCACGGCGACCGCCAAGCGGTCAAAATCACGACCACGGCCGAGCCGTGCAGACTCACGGAGGTCCGGCCTTGTATCCCACTCCTCGAACGGTCAGCACCACCTGCGGGTTCTCCGGGTCCTTCTCGACCTTGGCCCGCAACCGCTGGACATGCACGTTCACCAAACGGGTGTCGGCGGGGTGCCGATACCCCCACACCTGTTCGAGCAGCACATCACGAGTAAACACCTGCCGCGGTTTGCGCGCCAACGCCACCAACAGGTCGAACTCCAGCGGCGTCAGGGAAATCTGTTCGCCCTGCCGGGTGACCTTGTGGGCCGGCACATCGATGTCGACATCCGCGATGGACAGCATCTCCGCGGGCTCGTCCTCGTTGCGGCGCAGCCGGGCACGAACCCGGGCGACCAGCTCCTTGGGTTTGAACGGCTTCATCACGTAGTCGTCGGCACCCGACTCCAGGCCGAGCACCACGTCGATCGTGTCGGTCTTGGCGGTCAGCATCACGATCGGCACCCCGGAGTCGGCGCGCAGCACGCGGCACACGTCGATGCCGTTCATGCCGGGCAACATCAGGTCCAGCAGCACCAGATCGGGGCGCAGCTCGCGGACCGCGGTGAGCGCCTGCGTGCCGTCGCCGATGACCGCGGTGTCAAAACCCTCCCCGCGCAGCACGATGGTGAGCATCTCGGCGAGCGAAGGGTCGTCATCAACGACCAGAATCCTTTGCCTCATGGTGTCCATGGTGTCACCAGATCGCGATAAAACACCGGTAGTACACCCGCGAGTCGGCTATTGACCCAGCTCCACGGCCAGTGCGGCCGGATAGACGCCGGGGCCGACGGCCCGCCACCGCCCGCACCAGTGCCCGGCGGCCAGGCCGGCGTACACCTCGCCGGTGCGCCGCTGCAGATCGTCATCGCGTTCGTAGGCGTCGCGCGCCCGGTCGGCCTCGGTCTTGGCGCGTTGCTGGGCCCGCTGGGCGGCCAGTTCGGCGGGTACGTCGAGCAGGATCTGCCAGTCGGGCTCCGGTAGATGCAGCCGGCCGTACTCCAGCTCGCGCACCCACCCCACCACCTCGCCGTCGGCGCCCTGGCTCAGGCGGGCCGCGCTGTACGCGGCGTTGGACGCCACATAGCGGTCCAGGATCACCACGTCGTAGGCGGCGGTCAGGTGGCCGATCTCCCCCCGCGCACCGGCCCGGTCCAGCGCGAACAGTACCGCCATCGCGTACGCCGACGTCGCGAGGTCGCCGTGCCCGCCGTGCAGCGCCTCGGCGGCCAAGTCGGCCGACACCGAGTGGCCGTAGCGTGGAAACGACAGGCTCGCAACGGACTTGCCGTCGGCCTCGAACACCGTACGCAGTCCCCGGGTCAGCGTGCGCTTGCCGGCGCCGTCGACACCCTCGATCGCGATGAGCACGCGGCGAGCGTAGCGCTCAGAACTGCCCGCAGTTCGGTGTGGTCGGTAAGCCGTTGAAGCGGTCGGCGATCCACTGCATCGCGCGCTCGCCGTCCACCAGCATCGGCAGCGCGTGGTTGACGATGGCCTTGTTCAGGAACGGCGGCTGCTCGTTGGTCCAGAATTCCACGTCGGCGCCCTGCGCGCACCAGTCGCGGCCGAGCTGGTTGGCGCCGGTCCACGGCACCAAGGGGTCATACCGGTTGGACAGGATCATCACCGGCGCGTTGGGTTTGTGCCGGCCGATCTTCTGCGCCTCGAACAGGCTATTGAACGGTTCCTGATTGACCAATTGAAAGATGTCCCGGTTGAAGTAGGGCTGCAGGTGCCGAAACATGAATTTGAACAGGGTCTCGGCGACGCACTGGTCCTGGACTTTGAAGAGCAGATCCGCGCCGCGTGGCGTGAGCGTCGCGCGAATCGCCTCCTCGTGTTCCGGGTAGCTGGTGATGACGGAGTTGAGCGCATACCCGACCGCACCGACCAGCACGCTGCCATCGGCGTACGGGAACAGCTCCTTCAGATCGGCCGGCGGGGCCCCGGCGTAGGTGCCGACGACGCGAAGTTCGGGGGCGTACTGCGAGGCGAGTTCGGCGCCCGATGCGGCCGCCCCGCCGCCCTGCGAATAGCCCCAGAAAGCCACCGGGCCGTTCGGGTCCAGTGACGTGTCGGACAGCCGCTTGGCCGCGCGGGCGGCGTCGAGCATGGCGTTGCCTTCGGCGATCCGGTTGACGTAGGTGTGCAGGCCGGGTGTGCCGAGGCCTTCGTAGTCGGTCATCACGATCGCGAAGCCGCGCGCCACCATCGTCGCGACGAACAACTCCTCGTAGTTGAACGCGAGGTCCAGATAAGGCCTCCAGTGGATGCCCTGATTGAACTGTCGCGACGGCGCGCACTGATCGCCCTGACCCTGGGTGCCGGGACCGTACACCAGCAGCGGGCGCGGGCCGCCGCCGGGCCAGTCGTTGTACGGCTCAAAGTAGGTGCCCGTCACCACATTTGGATTTCCGTGGGTGTCGGTGCTGCGGTACATGATGCGGGTGCCGGTGGCCATGATGGCGCCCAGCTGACCCGACGGTTCCAGCACCAGCCGGGACGGCTCGGTACGGATCAGGTCACCCGGCGCGGCCGGCGGCAACGGGTCCGGCGGGGTGTAGAACGCCTGGTACTCGTCTTCGTTGAAGTACGGGTCGTACTGGTCGTTGGTCGGGTCGTCGGCGAAAGCCCGCGGCGTGAAAGCCGGAATCAGAGCGAGAAGGACAACGACAACTAGACCAATCAACCCCCGACCCACGCGGAGAAATCTAGCGTCAATCCAGCGCAGCGATCGCCGTTTTGAGCTTCGGCATCGTCTCCTTCAGAAGTTCCAGGCTCTTCCAGCCCTGCTCGGGCGATAGCCCGCCCAGTAATGGCTGAAACGGAAACGTCGACCGGTCCGGCATCTCGGGCACCTTGGCCAGCAGCTGGTCGGGAGTCCACGCCGCGAACAGACCGGCCTGGCGCAGCACACCCGGATCGGTCAGCCCCTTGAACGGCGACGTCGACGTGTCCCCCTCCTGCTCGGCCCACTTGGCGTACTCGGTGATCACGTGGACCGCGTGCCGTTCAATCGCGGCCCAGCCCTGATCGGGATCCTCACACAGATGGATGGCGATCGGTGTAGGCCCCGGCCGGAAGTACCGGCCCGGGGTTTGATCTAGCCTGCGACACTCCTCCAGATAGACATCCACCAAATCCGGATTGATCGGCCCGAAGCCGACGCCGAACCGCGCCGCGCGTTTCGCAGACACCGGAACTCCCCCACCGACCATGACGATGTCCTCGGGCTTCTGCACCGGCAGCGGCCGGACGTAGACGGGGCGGCCGTTCGCCTCGAACCGCTCGCCGCGCAACGCACGCAGGATCGTGTCGATACCCGAGTCCATCAGCCTCGCGCGGTCTTTCAATGACTTGCCGAACGTCGCGAATTCGAAGGGAACGTAACCCGCGCCCAACACGACGTTCAGTCGACCATTAGAGATGAGATCGGCGATCGCGATCTGCTCGGCGACCAGCACTGGCTCGTGCAGCGGCAGGAGAACCGCACCGAGAAGGAACCGGACATCCGTCGTCACCGCCGCCATGGCCGCCGCGAGCGTGAACGGCTGCGGCAGGTAGCCGTCGTCGGAGCCGTGATGCTCCATCAAGCTGATGCGGTCGACTCCGATCGAGTCCGCGAACGCCGCCATCTCAACCGCGGCGCTATACAGCTCGCTCGTCGGCGTGGCCCAGTCGGGCGCACGCATGTCGAACATCAGGGTGGTCCCGACGTTACGCATCAGATCAGTAGCGGTAGTGCTCCGCCTTGTATGGGCCCTCGACATCGACGTTGATGTACTCGGCCTGCTCCTTGGTCAGCTTGGTGAGCTGACCGCCGAGCGCCTCCACGTGGATGCGGGCCACCTTCTCATCGAGCTGCTTGGCCAGCCGGTACACGGCGTTGTCGTATTCGTCGTTCTTGGTCCACAGCTCGATCTGCGCGATCACCTGGTTGGAGAAGCTGTTGCTCATCACGAACGACGGGTGTCCGGTCGCGTTGCCGAGGTTCAGCAGCCGGCCCTCGGACAACACGATGATCGACTTGCCGTCGTCAAAGATCCACTGATCGACCTGGGGCTTGATGTTGACCCGCTTGGCGCCCGAACGCTCAAGCGCGGCAATCTGAATCTCGTCGTCGAAGTGGCCGATGTTGCCCAGGATCGCCTGATCCTTCATCGCCCGCATGTGCTCGAGCGTGATGATGTCCTTGTTGCCGGTCGCGGTGATGACGATGTCGGCCTCACCAATCGCCTGCTCCACGGTGCGGACGTCAAAGCCGTCCATCAGCGCCTGCAGCGCGTTGATCGGGTCGATCTCGGTGACGGAAACCCGGGCGCCCTGGCCGGCCAGCGACTCCGCGCAGCCCTTGCCGACGTCGCCGTAGCCGCAGATCAGGATCTTCTTGCCGCCGATCAGCACGTCGGTGCCGCGGTTGATGCCGTCGATCAGCGAGTGCCGGGTGCCGTATTTGTTGTCGAACTTGGACTTGGTCACCGAGTCGTTGACGTTGATGGCCGGGAACGGCAACTCACCCGCGGCCTCGAACTGGTACAGCCGCAGCACGCCGGTCGTCGTCTCCTCGGTGACGCCCTTGACCGACTCCGCGATCTTGGTCCACTTGGTCTTGTCGGTCTCGAAGCGCGCGCGCAGCAGGTTGAGGAACACCTTCCATTCGGCAGGGTCGTCGTCCTCGGCGGGCGGCACCACACCGGCCTTCTCGTACTGGGCGCCCCGCAGCACCAGCATGGTGGCGTCGCCGCCGTCGTCGAGAATCATGTTGGCCGGCTGATCAGGCCAGGTCAGCATCTGCTCGGCGGCCCACCAGTACTCCTCGAGCGTCTCGCCCTTCCACGCGAACACCGGCACACCCTTGGGCGCTTCGGGGGTGCCGTGCGGACCGACGACGACGGCCGCGGCGGCATGGTCCTGGGTGGAGAAGATATTGCACGACGCCCACCTGACCTCGGCGCCCAGCGCGACCAGCGTCTCGATCAGCACCGCGGTCTGCACGGTCATGTGCAGCGAGCCGGAGATCCGGGCGCCCTTCAGGGGTACCACCTCTGCGTACTCCCGCCGCAAGGACATCAGCCCGGGCATCTCGTGCTCGGCCAGCCGGATCTCCTTGCGGCCGAAATCGGCCAGGGACAGGTCGGCCACCTTGTAGTCGATGCCGTTTCGGACATCGGCGGTCAGCCGCTGCTCAGTCGTCGTCATCCTCGTCCTTCACGTAGCGCTCAATTACTTAGCTTGGTTACACATTAGCCCGCGCGGCGTAGGTCTCGCCAAATCGCGTCAGTCGGTCTGGATGACACCGTATCGTTCGGCGGCCGGCGTCAGCAGCCGGGCCAGGTCAGCGGCGACGTCGTGATCGGCTTCCGGCGGCATGGAGATGTAACTCATGGCCAGCCGGACGATGGCGCGGGCCAGGATGCCGGCGTCCTCGTCGGTGCACTTCACCCAGCTGTGCTGGAAGGTGGCGGTCAATCGCTGTGAGCAGTGGGTGATGATCGGGCCGGCATCGGTGGTGATGAGCTGCAACAGGTCGGGTTTGGTTCCGCCGGTGAGCAGCGAGATGACCAGCGGATCGGCGGCGGACTCGGCGAAGAAGTCCCGGAAGCCAGCCATGAACGCCGCATAGACATCGCCGACGTTGCCGATGATTGCACCGTCGATCTGGTCGACGAGGCGGTCTGCCAGCCGCAGCGCGTACGCCTGGGCGAGCCCCTGCCGCGAGCCGAACTCGTTGTAGATGGTCTGGCGGCTGATCCCGGCCGCACGGGCCACGTCGGACAGCGTGATCGCCGACCAGTCGCGGCTCAGCAGCAGATCCCGCATGCCGTCGAGGATCGAGTCGCGAAGCAGCACCCGCGACGCCTCGGCATACGGGATCCGTTGCCTGGTTTCCACACGCGCGACAGTAGCCGTCACGGACGGGCGACCTCGACCATTTCGAAGTCAGCCTTCGCCGCGCCGCAGTCCGGGCAGCTCCAGTCGTCCGGGATGTCATCCCAGCGGGTGCCGGGCGCGATGCCGTCCTCCGGCCAGCCCTTCTCCTCGTCGTATTCGAATCCGCACTGTACGCAGACGAACAGTTTGTAGTCATTCATTTCATTGCTCCTATCTCTTCGAAGTCGACCTTCTCGCGCACCCCGCAGTCGGGGCAGGTCCAGTCGTCGGGTATGTCAGCGAACGGCGTGCCGGCCGGGAAGCCTTCGCGCGGCGCGCCTTTCGCCTCGTCGTAGGTGTAGTCACAGATCGGGCAGCGGTAGGAGCTCACGCGGCCGCTCCGTAACGCGCGAGCATCTTGTCGCGCAACCGCGGCTGCAGGTTCACCCTGGTGATATCGCCGTCGTAGTGCTCGAGCACCCGGTGGTCCATCACCTTGCGCCACACCGCCGGCACATAGGTCAGCGCGATCATCGACGCGTAGCCGCTGGGCAGGTTCGGTGCACCTTCCATGCTGCGCAACGTCTGGTAGCGCCGCGTCGGGTTGGCGTGGTGATCGCTGTGCCGCTGCAGGTGGTACAGGAACAGGTTGGTCACGATGTGGTCGGAATTCCAGCTGTGTTCGGGCGTGCAGCGCTCGTAGCGGCCGTTCGCCGTCTGCTGCCGCTGCAGCCCGTAGTGCTCGAGGTAGTTCACCGTTTCCAGCAAGGCGAAGCCGAACACCGCCTGGACGATGAGGAACGGGATCAGCGCCGGACCGAACACCGCGATGAGCGCACCGAACAGCACAACCGACATCGCCCAGGCGTTGAGCACGTCGTTGCTCGGATGCCACGGGCTCTTGTTCAGCCGACGCAGCCGCTGCGCTTCCAGATTCCATGCCGACCGCAGGCTGCCCCACACACTGCGCGGCAAGAACTCCCAGAACGTCTCGCCGAAACGGGCCGACGCGGGATCCTCCGGAGTGGCGACCCGCACGTGGTGGCCGCGGTTGTGCTCGATGTAGAAGTGGCCGTAGGCGGTCTGGGCCAGCGTGATCTTGGACAGCCACCGCTCCACCGAGTCCTTCTTGTGGCCCATCTCGTGGGCGGTGTTGATGCCGATACCGCCCAACACACCGACCGACAGCGCCAGGCCGATCTTGGTGGGCCAGCCCAGACCACCGTCATAGCCGAGCCAGCCGAGGTCGGACGCGGTGAAGAGGTAGGCGCCGAAGATCACGCTGGCGTACTGGAACGGGATGAAGATGTAGGTGCAGTACCGGTAGTACTTGTCGTTCTCCAGCCGCTCCATCACCTCGTCCGGCGGGTTCTGCCCGTCCGGGCCGTACCGCAGGTCCAGCGCCGGCAACAGGACGTACAGCAGGAACGGGCCGATCCAGAAGAACACCTGCGACGCGGTGTGCCAGCCGAACTGGTTGAACGCCCAGACGAACGGCAGCACGACGAACAACGCCGTCGGCGTGATCAGTCCCATCAGCCATAGATGCCGTTTCTTGTCCCGCCACTGCCCGGTTTCGACCTGCTCGAACTCGACTGTCACGACCAGTCACCTCCTGTGAGTGCCATCACGTTGATGACTTGACTATAGAGGCTGGTTTGTCGGCTGTCTAGACACAAACCCGCTTTTTGTAAAGCGCCTCCAACGCACGTTTACCCGTACGAATGCGATTTCGGCGTGATTACCTGCGCGGAGCGCAGGTAATCACGCCGAAATCACTCGACGGGGGCGGTCTCCCGCTGCGCGAGCAATGAATGCCGCCGGCCGTACAGCCAGTAGATGACGACACCGATGGCCATCCAGATCAGGAAGCGGAACCAGGTCAGCGCGGTCAGGTTCAGCATCAGCCACAGGCAGGCGAGAATCGCGGCGATCGGCAGCACCGGCACCCACGGCACCCGGAAACCACGCGACAGCTCCGGGCGGGTGCGGCGCAGCACGAGCACGCCGGCCGCCACCAACACGAACGCGAACAGGGTGCCGATGTTGACCATTTCCTCGAGCTTGTCCATCGGGAACACCGACGCCGCAACGGCCACCAGCACGCCGACCAGCACGGTGATCCGCACCGGCGTGCCGTGCGGCCCGGTCTTGGCCAGCGATCGCGGCAGCAGCCCGTCGCGCGACATCGCGAACAGCACCCGCGTCTGCCCCAGCACCAGCACGATGACGACGGTGGTCAGCCCGGCCAGGGCGCCGATCGAGATCACCTTCGCCGCCCAGTCCACCCCGTTCGCGGTGAACGCCGTCGCCAGGTTGGCCTGCTCTCCGGCCTCGCGCAGCTCGGTGTAGCGCACCATTCCGGTCAGCACGACGGCCACCGCGACATACAGCACCGTCACGATCGCCAGCGAGGCCAGGATGCCGCGGGGCACGTCACGCTGCGGATTCTTGGTCTCCTCCGCGGTGGTGGCGACGATGTCGAAGCCGATGAACGCGAAGAACACGATCGACGCGCCGGCCAGCACGCCATACCAGCCGTAGTTGCTGCCCTCGGCGCCGGTGATCAGTGACAGCAGCGACTGATCGCCTTGCTCGCCGGTGGCCGATTCCCCCGGCGGAATGAACGGCGTGTAGTTCGCGGCCTTGATGTAGAAGGCGCCGACGGCCACCACCAGCAGCACCACCGACACCTTGATCACGGTGATGACCAGGCTCACTTCCGCGGACAGCTTGGTGCCCCACGCCAATATGGCCGTCACGAACGCGATGATCAGCAGCGCGCCCCAGTCGAGGTTAAGTCCGCCGAATTGCGCTGTGCTGCCGCCGAATTCGAACACCGTGCCGATATAGCTCGACCAGCCCTTGGCCACCACCGCTGCGGCCACCGCGAACTCCAGGATCAGGTCCCAGCCGATGATCCAGGCAACGAACTCACCAAACGTCGCGTAGGAGAACGTGTAGGCGCTGCCGGCAACCGGCACGGTGGATGCGAATTCCGCGTAGCACAGCGCGGCCAGGCCGCACGCGATCGCGGCGATGATGAAGGACACCGAGATCGCGGGCCCGGTGAGATTTCCGGCGGTGGACGCCGTGATGGTGAAGATGCCGGCACCGATCACCACCGACACCCCGAAGACCGTGAGATCCCACCACGTCAGATCCTTGTGCAACCGGGTACTGGGTTCAGCCGTGTCGGCGATCGACTGCTCCACCGACTTCGTCCGCCATCCGCCGGTCATCCCCATGTCGGCAACCTACCGGTACTGTCCGGTCAATGGGGCGGAGCGGAGAACACGCAGTCGTCATCGGGGCGAGCATCGCGGGGCTGTGCGCCGCGCGAGTGCTGTCGGACTTCTACGACCGGGTGACGCTGTTCGAACGCGACGGCCTGCCCGACGGTCCAGCGCACCGTTCGGCGGTTCCGCAGGGCAGGCACGTGCACCTGTTGATGGCGCGCGGCGCCCAGGAGTTCGAAAGCCATTTCCCGGGCCTGCTCGACGACATGGTCGCCGCTGGTGTGCCGATGCTGGAGAACCGGCCGGACTGCATCCACTTCGGCGCCGCCGGTCATCTCCTCGGCACCCATCATCGGCTGCAGAACGAGTTCACCGCGTACGTGCCGAGCCGGCCTCAGCTGGAATGGCAGATCCGGCGCCGGGTGATGGCGATCGACAACGTGGACTTCGCGCATGCCGCGGTCGCCGAGCCGACGTTCGACGCGGCCCGGCAGCGGGTGTCCGGCGTGCTGCTGGACTCCGGTGCGGAGAAATCGGCCGATCTCGTCGTCGATGCCGCAGGCCGCGGCACTCGGCTGCCGGTCTGGTTGGCGCAGTGGGGCTTTGACCGCCCGCACGAGGACATCGTCGATGTCGGCATCGGTTACGCCACCCATCAGCTGCGCATTCCGGAGGGCCTGATCGCCGAGAAGGTCGTCGTCTGCGGCGCATCCCGTGCGCAGCCGCGTGGACTCGGCATGCTCTGCTACGAGGACGGCAGCTGGGCCCTGACCACATTCGGCGTGGCCAAGGTCGAGCCGCCGCACGATTTCGCCGGAATGTGTGAGCTGGCCGACGAGATCCTGCCCGCGCACCTCGCTGCCGCCATCCGGCAGGCCGAGCGCATCGGCGAGATGGCGTTTCACAAGTACCCGACGAGCCGGTGGCGCCGGTATGACAAGCTGACCCGCTTTCCGGCCGGCATCATTCCGTTCGGCGACGCCGTCGCGAGCTACAACCCGACCTTCGGGCAGGGCATGACCATGACGTCGCTACAGGCCGGCCATCTGCGGCAGACGCTGGCGGTACCGGGCGCAGACCTGGCTGGCGAATTCAACCGCGCCACCGCGAAGACGACGTACCCGGTGTGGACGATGAACGCGATCGGCGACCTGACGTTGCACCGGGCCTCCGGCCCGATGCCGTGGTGGTACCGGCCGGTGGGTGGTCTGTTCGACCAGTTCCTCGGCGCGGCCGAGACGGATCCCGTTCTCGCCGAATGGTTTCTGCGGCGGTTCAGCCTGTTGGACAGCCTCTACATGGTCCCGTCGACTCGGCTGGTGGGCCGAACCATCCGCCACAACATGCGGTTGTGGCTGGCCGAGAAACGCACCGCCAACCGGCCGGCTGACGATGCCATGACGGGGACGCGATGAGCGCGGGTCTGTTCGGGCTCCTCGACGACGTCGCCGCTATCGCACGGCTCGCGGCCGCATCGGTCGACGACATCGGCGCCGCCACCGGGCGCGCGACCGCGAAGGCGGCCGGTGTCGTCGTCGACGACACCGCAGTGACGCCGCAGTATGTACACGGCATTGCCGCCGAGCGCGAGCTGCCGATCATCAAGCGGATCGCGATTGGATCCCTGCGCAACAAGCTGCTGTTCATCCTGCCGGCCGCGTTGCTGCTCAGTCAGTTCCTGCCGTGGCTGCTGACCCCGATCCTGATGATCGGCGCGACGTACCTCTGCTACGAGGGCGCCGAGAAGGTATGGGGTCGCATCCGTGGTCACGACGACCATGTCGCACCCACCGCGACGGTCGGCCCGGACGCCGAGCGCCAGATGGCCGCCGGGGCGATCCGCACCGACTTCATCCTGTCCGCCGAGATCATGGTGATCGCCCTCAACGAGGTGGCCGGCGAGAAGTTCTGGCCCCGGCTCATCATCCTGGTCGCCGTCGCCCTGGTCATCACCGCCGCGGTGTACGGCGTGGTCGCGGCCATCGTGAAGATGGACGACATCGGGCTGAGCCTGACGCAGCGCACCTCACGCTTCGCGCAGCGGGTGGGCCGAGGCCTGGTCGCCACCATGCCCAAACTGCTCGCAGCACTCTCGGCCATCGGCACAGTCGCGATGCTCTGGGTCGGCGGCCACATTCTGCTCGTCGGCACCGACGACGTCGGCTGGCACGCGCCGTACGGCCTGGTCCACCACGCCGAAGAGTTCGTCCATCACGCCGTCCAGGGCGTCGGCGCGGTTTTCGCCTGGCTGGTCAATACCGCGGCGTCCGCCGTGATCGGCCTGATAGTCGGCGCCGTTGTGGTGGCAATCGTGAACGTGCTTCCATTCCGCCGCCGAGACGAGCACCACCCGGAAGCCTGACCGCCCCTCAGATACCTACCGTGGCCCGGAACAATTTTGTCGGCTGCGCAGCCACCAGCCGGATCGGCCCGTCGTCGGCCGACACCCACGCCGCCGCGCCGCGCTCGAGTGTCAGCGCGCTGGATTTGGCGTGCACCACCGTCGAGCCTTCGGTACACAGCAGAATCTGCGGGCCGTCGTGGTGGGCCGGCGCGTCGACCTCGTGGCCGAGCCGATCACCGTCGAGGCACAACACCGACACCGAGAATTCCGGGGCGGGGGTGACGTAGACGAGTTCCATTCCGTCCCTTGATGTTTCCGGACGAAGCGCCTTCTCGCTGGCCGGCGTGAAATCGAGCACCCGCAGCAGCTCCGGTACGTCAACGTGTTTCGGGGTCAGGCCACCACGCAGCACGTTGTCGGAGTTGGCCATCACCTCGACGCCGATGCCGTACAGGTAGGTGTGCAGGTTTCCGGCCGGCAGATAGATGGCCTCGCCGGGCCGCAGGCTCAACCGATTCAACAACAGGGCGGCCAGCACGCCGGCGTCACCGGGATAGCGCTCGCCGAGCTCGAGCACGGCCTTGGCCTCGGCCGCGAATTCCTTCTTGCGCGAGCGGACATAGTGGATCGCGCCTTCCAGCACCGCGGGCACCAGCACATCGAGGTCGGGCTGCGGTGCGGTGATCCACGTGGTGAACAGTGCGCGCAGGCCGTCGCCGTCGGGTTGGCCGGTCAGCAGGCTGACGAACGGATCCAGGTCGGACACCGCCAGCGCCCGCAGCAACTCGACGGTGCGCGGGGCGGGCCGGAATCCGGCCAGCACCTCGAACGTCTGCAGCGCCACCAACAGCTCGGGCTTGTGGCTGCGATCGCGGTAGTTGCGTACCGGCGACGACAACGGAATGCCCTGACGGTCCTCCCGCGCGAATCCCTCCGCCGCCTGTTCGGCGCTCGGATGGGCCTGCAGGGACAGCGGCTCGTCGGCGGCCAACACCTTCATCAGGAACGGCAGCGTGTCACCGAAGCGGCCCCGCACGGCCGCACCCAGCTGTCCCTCCGGGTCTTCGCGCACGGTCTCCAGCAGCGACCGTTCGCCGTTGTCGGTTTCCAGCCACGCCGGGTCGCCCGGATGGGCACCCAGCCACAGTTCGGCCTCCGGATGCGCTGTGGGACTTGGTCTTCCGACGAAGTCAGCAATCGCTGTCCGCGAACCCCATGCGTAGGTCCGCACCGCGCCACGTAGCAGGTGCACTCGGCTATCCTCGGACCAGTCGCAGGTAGGTGGCCGCCATCTCCAACCGGACGGCCAACATCGCCAATTGCTGCTCTGGGTGCCCAGTCGCCAGCGGCGCCTTGACGTCCGGGACATCTTCGGCGGCGATCACATCCACGTCGCCGATGCCGGTCACCCGGGCCATAACCACCGGCCGCGCGGCATCGGTGGCCAGCACGAAGGTCCGGACCCGTGCCAGCCGTGGGCCGTCAATCTGCTCGTCATGGAACAACCCATCATGGTCGGCGCCAGGCGTCACGCCCATCCCGCCGCGAAGCGCGACAAGTGCGTCGGCCAGACCAACCGCGGCGACAGGCCGGTGGGCGACCCGCAGCATCATCGCCGCACCGTGGCGGGCCAGCGCCAGCGTCGCCGCGGTATCGCCGGCCAAAACGACCTCGTGACCGGTCATTCGATCGGCGAGGTTCTTGGCGGGGTTGGTGAACAGTTCGCGGCCTGCGCTGTTGCGCATGGCTTCGGCGTCCAACTCGTCGGCGAGCGCGGCGAGATCGATCTGAAGCGCAGGGTCTACGACGGTCAAGATGGCCAACCCTGCTCCGAGATAATGCGCCAGCCCGAAGTCGTCGGGAACCCGCAGCCGCGGTTCGAGCACGACCGCGCGGCCGGCCGTGGCATCCCGCAGCGGCCCCTGGAATGGTGCGACGACGACGACGCGCGCGCCCCGGCGCAGGGCGGTCGCCGCGGCCGACACCAGATTCGGATCGCCGGGATCGTCACCCGCCAGGACAAGAACGTCCAACGCGCCGATCCACGGCGGCGCGTTGGGCGCGAGGACGATCGGCGCCGCAACCGACCCGCCCTGCGCGGCGGCCAGCATCGACCCGGCCCTCTCGGCCGTTCCACGGCCGGCCACCCAGATGACCGTGCGGGGCGGCTGGTCGGACCGTAGCGCTTCCAGCTCGCCCTCCTCGATTGCAACGGCAGTGGCACGTACCTGCGCGCCGGCCATCGAGGCTGCGCGCAGCAAACCTTCCCGGTCCGCGGCTAGCAGGCCTTCCACGTCGTCGAGGTCGACGCCAGCCTGGGTGGCGTTCACGTGGCCACCTCAGTGCGAGTGGCGATTTGAGCAGCAATCTGCCCGACGATTTCGTCGACTTCCTCGACGCTACGCGCCTCGACGTTGAGGCGCAGCAACGGCTCCGTATTGGACATGCGCAGGTTGAACCAGCTGCCGTCGCCCAGGTCTACGGTCACGCCGTCGAGGTGATCGATGGAGTGGATCCGGGTACCGAACGACGCGAGCACCGCATCCACGCAGGACTCGGCGTCGGCGACGGTGAAGTTGATCTCGCCGGATGATTCGTACCGCTGATAGTCGGCCATCAACTCCGACAGCGGCCGCCGCTGCTCGCCGAGCGCGGCGAGCACGTGCAGGGCCGCAAGCATCCCGGAGTCGGCGCCCCAGAAATCACGGAAGTAGTAGTGCGCCGAGTGTTCGCCGCCGAAAATCGCGCCGGTCTCGGCCATCAGCTCCTTGATGTAGGAGTGGCCGACGCGGGAGCGCACCGGAGTCCCGCCCCGCTCGACGACCAACTCGGGTACCGCTCGGGAGGTGATCAGGTTGTGGATCACCGTTGCGCCGATCTCCCTGTTCAATTCGCACGCGGCCACCAGGGCGGTGACCGCCGACGGCGGTACCGGGTGCCCCGATTCGTCCACGACGAAACACCGGTCGGCGTCACCGTCGAACGCCAGCCCGATGTCAGCGCCCGTCGAGACCACGTGCGTCTGCAGGTCGACCAGGTTGGCCGGGTCCAGCGGGTTGGCCTCGTGGTTGGGAAAGGTGCCGTCGAGCTCGAAGTACAGCGGCAGCAGCGTGATCGACGGGATCGGGCCCAGCACCGCGGGCGTGGTGTGACCTGCCATGCCGTTGCCGGCGTCGACGGCGACCCGCAACGGGCGCAGCGCCGTCAGATCGACCAGCGAGCGCAGGAATTCGCCATAGTCGGCCAGCACGTCACGGTCGAGGGTCTTGCCCACCGGACCGTCGTACGCCGGCACGCCGGCGATCACCTCGTCACTGATCGCCGTCAGCCCGGAGTCCTTGCCGACGGCTTTGGCGCCGGCCCGGCACAGCTTGATCCCGTTGTAGGCCGCGGGGTTGTGGCTGGCGGTGAACACCGCGCCCG
>NZ_JBOGDB010000158.1:0-36626 GCF_050701515.1 Mycobacterium sp.
CTTACGCGCCGGGACGGGCAGCAAGCCCGCACGGAACCAGCGATACGCGGTCACGCGCGCAACACCGTTGCGCTCAGCCCACGACGCCAAATTCATGTATCTGTTCCTACAGCACACCACCGACAACTACCGATCACTCAGACCGCAGCTGTTTCTAACCCCGCCGACAACGCCGACGTGAGCCGATATCGGCTGGACGACGGGAGCATACTTGGAACCGATGACTGGACCCGATTCCCAGCCCCGCAAACCCGTAATCCTGACCGTCGACGACGACCCTGCGGTGTCCCGGGCCGTCGCCCGCGATCTGCGCCGCCACTACGGCGAGCGGTACCGGATCGTGCGGGCCGAATCGGGGCCGGACGCGCTCGAGACGCTCAACGAACTCAAGCTCCGCGGCGAGACCGTGGCGGTGTTCGTGGCCGACTACCGGATGCCGCAGATGAGCGGCATCGAATTCCTCGAAGAGGCCATGGATCTCTTCCCAATGGCCCGGCGGGTCCTGCTCACCGCGTATGCGGACACCCACGCCGCGATTGACGCGATCAATGTCGTCGACCTGGATCATTACCTGCTCAAACCGTGGGATCCCCCCGAGGAGAAGCTCTATCCGGTGATCGATGCGCTGCTGGAGGCGTGGCGGGCGACGGGCGACCGCGCGATCCCCCACACCAAGATCATCGGCCATCCGTGGAACGCCCGCTCTTCGGAGGTGCGCGAGTTCCTGGCCCGCAACCGGCTGTACTACACGTGGTTCCGCGCCGACGAGGCGAAGGGCAAGCAACTACTCGAAGCGGCGGGGCGGGACGAGCTGACGTTGCCGGTGGTCATTACCGAGCAGGGCGAGACGCTGGTCGAACCGTCCGACGCCGAGCTGGCGGCAACGCTCGGGCTGACCACGACGCCGGCGGAGGACTTCTATGACCTGGTCGTCATCGGTGGCGGCCCGGCGGGGCTGGCTGCGGCCGTCTACGGCGCGTCCGAGGGGCTCGAGACGGTGCTCATCGAGCGCACCGCCACCGGCGGGCAGGCCGGCCAGAGCTCGCGGATCGAGAACTACCTGGGCTTCCCCGACGGCCTGTCGGGCTCCCAGCTCGCGGAACGGGCCCGCAGGCAGGCCGAGAAGTTCGAGGCGGAGCTGATCACCGCGGCCGAAGTCACCGCCCTTGAGATCGACGGATCGGCGCGGACCGTGCACCTGTCGGACGGCCGGGCGATCGGTGCCCGGGCGGTGATCCTGGCCGTGGGTGTGGAGTACCGGCAACTGCCCGCCGCGGGCTGCGCCGGGCTGACCGGGTCCGGCGTCTACTACGGGGCGACGTCTTCGGTGGCCGCCGACTGTGACGACGAAGAGGTGTACGTCATCGGTGGTGCCAACTCGGCCGGGCAGGCCGCGATGCATCTGTCCCGATCGGCTAAATCGGTGACCATCGTCTGCCGGCGCACGCTCGAGGACTCCATGTCGTATTACCTGATTCAGCAGATCAGGGCCAACGACAAGATCAAGGAGATGCCGCACACCGGCGTGCACGCGGTTCAGGGTGAGGATCACTTGGAACGCATCTGCCTGGAGAACCTGCCGACCGGAGCGCGCGAGGAGCACAACTGCGGGCGCATGTTCATCTTCATCGGCGCGGAACCGCGGACCGAGTGGCTCGACGGCGTGGTGGCCCGCGACGACCACGGCTTCATTCTGGCCGGACCCGACCTGCGCGACGTCTGCGGCTGGACCCAGGAACGACCCCCGCATCACCTGGAAACAAGCGTGCCGGGTGTGTTTGTTGCAGGGGATGTGCGTGCCGAATCCGCGAAACGGGTGGCGGCCGCCGTCGGCGAAGGCTCGATGGCAGTGATGTTGGTACACCGCTATCTGGCGGAGGCGTAGGAGAAGCTGTGATGGGCGAAAAATGTCTGCCTGACGAACTGCGGACGTTGTTCCTGTTCGAGGCGCTGAACGACGAACAGCTGCAGACGCTGTGCGACAACGGCCACATCGCGAACTTCGAGCCCGGCCCCATCGTCGTCGAGGGCGAACCGGCGACGTGCTTGTACGTGCTGATCGAGGGCGAACTGGTGATGTCGAAGCGCTCGGGAGGCGCGGACATCGAAACTGGTCGCACGTCGCAGCGCGGCGTGTATTGCGGAGCTTGGTCGGCGTACATACCCGGCGAGGAGCAGATTTACAAGGTATCGGTGCGGGTGACCAAGCCGTCGCGGTTCTTTGTTCTGGACGCGAGTGCGTTCGCCCGGTTTATGCAATCGGAGTTTCCGATGGCCGTACATCTGCTCGAGGGACACGAGGTCGGCGGCCGGCGGACGCGCGAGATCATCGCCCAACGGGAGAAGCTACTGGCCCTCGGCACCATCACCGCCGGCCTGACTCATCAGCTCAACAACCCGGCGGCCGCCGCCGCGCGGGCCGTGGCCGACCTGCGCGAAGGCGTCGGCAAGATGCGATACAAGCTGGCGATGGTGGCCGACGGCAAGTTCACCCCCGAGGCGTTGCGCGTTCTGGTCAGCATTCAGGAGGAGGTGGCTGAACAGGTCGCCAAGTCCAAGGCGCAGGAACTCACCGCGCTGGAGGCGTCCGACCGGGAAGAGCAGATCGGCGATTGGCTCGACGATCATGGCATCGTCAGCGCCTGGGACTACGCGCCGACATTCGTCGAGGCCGGTCTGGACATCGATTGGCTGGAGCGGGTTTCGGCCTCGGTCGACGCGGTCGACGCGACCGCGTCACTGCAGAGCGCGATCGGGTGGCTGAAGTACACGATCGATACCGAGCTTCGGATGAACGAGATCGCCGAGGCAAGCAAGCGCATCTCTGCCCTACTAGCCGGGGCCAAGCAGTATTCGCAGATGGACCGAGCCCCGTACCAGGTCTCCGACATCCACGAACTGCTGCACAGCACGCTGAAAACCCTCTTCGGCGACAAGGTCGGCAACGATAAACCGATCAAGCTGGTCAAGGAGTGGGACAAGTCGTTGCCCGAAATCGCTTGCTACCCAGGTGATTTGAACGAGGTGTGGAGCAACATCATCGACAACGCCATTCAGGCCATGGACGGCCGCGGCACGCTGACGATACAAACATCTCGCCATGGCGAGAACATGGTCCGGGTCGAGATCGGTGACGACGGGCCGGGCATCCCCGAGGACAACATCGATCGCATCTTCAACCCGTTTTTCACCACCAAACCGTT
Source organism: Mycobacterium sp. (assembly GCF_050701515.1). Taxonomy (GTDB): domain Bacteria; phylum Actinomycetota; class Actinomycetes; order Mycobacteriales; family Mycobacteriaceae; genus Mycobacterium. The sequence continues at coordinate 3,204 of NZ_JBOGDB010000158.1, forward strand.
AGGCGAGGGCACCGGACTCGGCCTGGACCTGGCGCGCCGGATCGTGGTGGAGAAGCATCACGGCGACATCCGGGTGGAGTCCGAACCGGGAAACACCCGCTTAATCGTCCTGTTGCCCCTGGAGGCGCCCGCCCCGCTGGCGCCGACACCGACCGAGCTTCCGGCGCCGTCGGAATAGCCGCCGCCTGACCGCAGGTTGGAGAAACCATGACTGATGCCCCTCAAGCCCTTGGTTCTTCGGACAAATCCTCATCACCCGACCTCGGCCGATACGGTTCGTTTGGCCGCGGGGTGACCCCCCAGCAGGCGAAGGACATCGAGGCGCTGGGCTACGGCGCCGTCTGGGTCGGCGGTTCACCGGCGGCGGAACTGGAGTGGGTGGAGCCCATCTTCGAGCAGACCAGCACGCTGAAGTTGGCCACCGGGATCGTCAACATCTGGACCGCGGCAGCGGGGCCGGTCGCGGAGTCGTTCCACCGGATCGACAAGACCTACCCGGGCCGCTTCCTGCTCGGCCTCGGGGTCGGTCACCCCGAGGCACACCAGCAGTACCGCAAGCCGATCGATGCGCTCGTCGAATACCTCGACCGGCTCGACGAGTATGGCGTGCCCAAGCACCGCCGGGTAGTCGCCGCGCTCGGCCCCAAAGTGCTGAAACTCTCGGCGGAGCGCTCCGCGGGTGCGCACCCGTACCTGACCACCCCGGAGCACACCGCCAAGGCCCGCGAGCTGATCGGGCAATCGGCATTCCTGGCGCCCGAGCACAAGGTGGTGCTGACCACCGACGCGGAGAAGGCCCGCACCGTGGGCCGCAAGGCGCTCGACATCTACCTCAACCTGACCAATTACCTGAACAGCTGGAAGCGGCTGGGCTTCACCGACGACGAGCTGGCCAAGCCCGGCAGCGACCGTCTGGTCGACGCGATGGTCGCCTACGGCACCACCGAGGACATCGCGGCGCGGCTAAACCAGCATCTGGATGCCGGCGCCGACCACGTGGCCATCCAGGTGCTGACCAGACCTGACAAGCTGGTGCCTGCGCTCGCCGAACTGGCGGGACCGCTCGGCCTTCAGTGACCGTCACACGAACAGGGGGACTCGTATGACCGATGCCGTTTCGCTCAAGCCCGACTTCGGCCGTTTCGGGGTGTGGACCTTCGGCACCCCCAAACCCGAGCAAGCGGTCGAGATCGAAAAGCTGGGATACGGCGCGGTGTGGATCGGCGCATCTCCCAAAGGCGACCTGAAGTACGTCGAGCCGATCCTCGAGCGCACCGAGACGCTGCAGGTGGCGACCGGCATCGTGAACGTGTGGACCGCGCCGGCGGACGAGGTCGCGGAGGCCTACCACCGCGTCGAGGACAAGTATTCCGGCCGCTTCATGCTGGGCATCGGCATCGGGCATCCGGAGCACACCGAGGAATACCGCAAGCCCTACGACGTGCTGGTCGAATATCTGGATGCGCTCGACGCCGCGACGGTGCCCACCAGCCGACGGGTGATCGCCGCACTCGGGCCGAAGGTGCTGCAGCTCGCGGCCCAGCGCAGCGCCGGAGCGCACCCCTACCTGACGACGCCCACCCACACCGGACAGGCGCGGGAACTGATGGGCAACACGGTGTTCCTCGCACCCGAACACAAGGTGGTGCTGGCCAGGGACGCCGAGACCGCACGCGAAATCGGCCGCAAGACCGTCGACTTCTATCTGAACCTGACGAATTACCAGAACAACTGGAAGCGGCTGGGCTTCACCGACGACGATGTCGCGAAACCCGGCAGCGACCGGCTGATCGACGCGGTGGTCGCGCACGGCACGCCCGACGACATCGCCAAGCGGCTGGGCGAGCACCTGGAAGCGGGCGCCGATCACGTGGCGATCCAGGTGCTCGGCGGATGGGACGCGCTGCTGCCGACGCTCGAGGAACTGGCGGGTCCGCTCGGCTTGAAGGGCCCTCACCGAGTGTGAACGTACTGCGAAAATCGACGCGAAATTTCGCAGTAGCCTCACATTCGGTGGTCGGAAGCCGAGTGCAGGAGATAGCACGATGCAACGTTCACGTATCGCCTCCCTCATCGCGGGCGGAGTCATCGCGGTCGGGGCCATGCTGACACTGATCGCACCTGCCGCGTACGCCGACCCGAGCAACCAAACGACGACCAAAAGCCAAAGTCAGACGGCGAGTGACGGCACGCCGCCCTCGAATGAGCAGTCCACTAGCCGGGGCCGCCCGCAGACACTCACTTTTAAGATCGGACGGTTTCAAATCCGCTGATCCGCCGTAGCGGTCAACGAGGGATGTGGCAACGCCCGGTGAGATCGCCGGACCGCTGGGACTCGAAGACTGAGCATCCCGCTCGGCTAGGGTTTGTCCATGCGGTTGCTGGTCACCGGCGGCGCGGGTTTCATCGGCGCCAACTTCGTGCACGGCGCGGTGGATGAGCACGCCGTAACGGTGCTTGACGCGTTGACGTATGCCGGCAGCCGCGAATCGCTCGCCCCGGTCTCCGACGACATCCGGCTGGTACAGGGCGACGTGTCCGACGCCGAGTTGGTGTCGAAGCTGATCGCCGAGGCCGACGCCGTGGTGCACTTCGCCGCCGAGACGCACGTCGACAACGCGCTGGCCGACCCGGAGCCGTTCCTGCACACCAATGTCATCGGGACCTACACCGTGCTGGAGGCGGTGCGCCAGCACGGGGTGCGGCTGCATCACGTCTCGACCGACGAGGTGTACGGCGATCTGACGCTCGACGAACCGGGCCGGTTCACCGAGTCGACGCCGTACAACCCGTCGAGTCCGTATTCGTCGACCAAGGCCGCCGCCGACATGCTGGTGCGGGCCTGGGTGCGTTCCTACGGCGTGCGCGCGACTATCTCGAACTGCTCCAACAACTACGGGCCGTATCAGCACGTGGAGAAGTTCATCCCGCGCCAGGTCACCAACGTGCTGACCGGCCGGCGACCCAAGCTGTACGGCGGCGGCGCCAATGTGCGCGACTGGATCCACGTCGACGACCACAACAGCGCGGTGTGGCGGATCCTCGACGACGGCCAGATCGGGCGCACCTATCTGATCGGGTCGGACGGCGAGCGGGCCAACCTGTCGGTGATGCGAACGCTGCTGGCCATGATGGGCCGCGACCCCGACGACTTCGACCGTGTCCCCGACCGCGCCGGTCACGACATGCGGTACGCGATCGATCCGTCGGCGCTGTACCACGAATTGGGTTGGGGCCCCAAGCACACCAACTTCGACGACGGCCTGCGCGCCACCATTGACTGGTATCGCAACAACGAATCGTGGTGGGGCCCACTCAAAGACGAGGTCGAGTCCGCCTACGAGAAGCGTGGCCAGTGACGTGAAGGTGCGCGAGCTCGCCGTCGCGGGAGCGTGGGAGATCACCCCGCAGCTGCATACCGACGACCGGGGTGTGTTCTACGAATGGTTGACCGATCCGGAGTTTCGGGCTTTCGCCGGACACCGCTTCGACCTGCGTCAGGCCAACTGCTCGGTGTCGGCGGCCGGGGTGCTGCGCGGGTTGCATTTCGCGCAGCTACCACCGAGCCAGGCGAAGTACGTGACGTGTCTGCGCGGCGCGGTGTTCGACGTGGTGGTCGACATCCGGGTCGGATCGCCGACATTCGGGCAGTGGGACTCGGTGCTGCTCAACGACCGGAGCCGCCGCTCGGTGTACATCTCCGAGGGTCTGGCGCACGGATTCCTTGCCCTGCACGACGATTCGACGGTGGTCTACCTGTGCTCGGCGACCTACGACCCGGCGCGCGAGCACACCATCCGCGCCACCGACCCGGCGCTGGACATCGACTGGCCCAGCGGCGATCAGGTGCTGTCGGCTCGCGACGCCGACGCGCCGACCCTCGACGAGGTGCGTGCCGCCGGCCTGTTGCCGACGTGGGACGACGCCCGCGCGTTCGTCGACGAACTGCGCCGCCGCTCCTCCTGACACGTTCTCGAAGTTGCCGAACATCGGACACTTTCGTTCTAAGGTATTCCCTATCGCAAGGGTCGACAGGGAAGCACCGATGCCCGCCAGCATGGCCGATTATCGGAGTCAGCTGGAGCCGGGCGAGGACGTGATTGATCCGAAAACATGGGCCGGCGCGATTCCAGCGTCCTACGCCATCGCGCCACGCGTGCGGATCGGACGCGAAAAATGGTTCAACTTACTGTGGCTGCTGCCCATCGGCTTCATCGCGCTGATCACCGCGGTTGCGGTCGCAAAGGGTCTGCACAACAACCCGTCCGTGCAGGACTTCATCACCCGCTATCCGGGATCGCCCGAGCCGTCCCCCGATCTTGTGGAGGGGATACCGCCGTGGCTGGCCTGGCAGCACTTCTTCAACCTGTTCCTGATGACGTTCATCATCAGGTCGGGCATCCAGATACTCGCCGACCATCCCCGGCTGTATTGGACGCGCCACAGCACCCCGGGCAAGGAGTGGTTCCGGATTCAGAAGGCGGTACCCGCAGACCCGCTGTGGACCGCCAAGCAGGACTCCGCCGGGTTGCCCAAGCACTTCGGCTTACCGGGGCTGCGCCATTCGATTGGCCTGGCACGCTGGTGGCACCTGGGCATCGACACCCTGTGGTTGCTCAACGGGATCGTCTATGTCGTGCTGTTGTTCGCGACGGGCCAGTGGCGCCGCATCGTGCCGACCGACTGGGACGTGTTTCCCAACTCGGTCACCGTGCTGATCCAGTATCTGTCGCTGGACTGGCCGACCACCGACGGTTGGGTGACCTATAACAGCCTGCAGCAGCTCACATACTTCTTCACCGTCTTCATCGCCGCTCCCGCCGCCCTGGTCTGCGGGCTGGGCATGTCCCCTGCCCTTTCCACCCGATTCCGTCCCATCAGCAAGGTGCTCAGCATTCAGGTGGCTCGCTCACTGCACTTCCTGGTGCTGGTCTGGTTCCTGGTCTTCATCACGATTCACGTCACGCTGGTGGTCACCACAGCGGCGCTGCGCAACTTCAACCACATGTTCGCCAGCCGCGACGACGACAGCTGGATCGGTTTCTGGATCTTCGCCGCCGCCATGGTGGTGGTCATCGTGTGCTGGGTCGCGGCGACGCCGTTCACGTTGCGCCATCCGCGAATCGTGCAACGACTCGGGTTCGCGTTGATCGGCCCCGCGCAGCGGCTGTTCGAGCACGTCGACGCCAAACCCGGCGAGTACAGCGAAGACGACATCTCGCCGTACTTCTGGCACAACGGCACCTACCCGGTCTCCGAGGAATACAAGACCCTCTCCGACGATCAGTTCGAGGACTGGCGGCTGCGGGTGGGCGGCCTGGTCGACAACCCGGTCGACCTGTCGCTCGACGAATTGCGCGCGCTGCCGCACCACGAGCAGATCACCCAGCACTTCTGCATTCAGGGCTGGTCGGGAGTGGCCAAGTGGGGCGGCGTGTCGATGGCGACGCTGATAGACCTGGTCAAGCCGCGACCGGAGGCGAAGTGGGTGGTGTTCTACTCGCTCGCCGAGGGCTCGGACGGCGGACGGTATTACGACGCGCACGACATCAAGCAGATGCGCCACCACCTGGTGATGCTGGCCTACGACATGAACGACGAACCGCTGCCGTACGGGCACGGCGCGCCGCTGCGGCTGCGCAACGAAAACCAGCTCGGCTTCAAGCAGGTGAAGTGGATCAAGGGCATCGAGTTCGTCGCGGACTTCGCCGAAATCGGCGGCGGATACGGCGGATACAACGAAGACCACGAGTTCTTCGGTTACCGCCAGCCGATCTGACTCGCTGCTGACTCGCCGAGTCGCCGATAACCTAACCGCTGCGCGCCGCGGAATCCTCGGCCTGCGGCGTCCCGGCGACACCGCCGACCAACCGCATTGCGAGCAGCCCGAGAAGCGCGACACACAATGCGGGCCCGCCAAACAGCACGACGGCGATCACGACGCTTCGTGCGACGCCGTAATACGAGGCACCGCTGAGTGCCAGCAGAGCAACGATCGGAAGTCCGAGAATCGCCGCCGCCAGCCCGAGCCCGTTGACGTCGCCGAGTTGCTTTGCCGCTGGCCACACCAAGACTGCGGCCGCGCAAGCTGCTATCAGAACGCCGCCGGCGGCGATAGCTCGTGAGTTGTCATAACGGATGGTGGAGGGGTGCCCGGCACAACGCCCGTCAAACCATCCGCCGCGTAAAGGGCCGCTTGCCAAGCCGGACGGGCGCTTACTAGGATGTCCTAGTATCTAGCATTTCTGCCAAGGGAACCGCTCATGACCACAAAAATCTCCCATTTCATCGACGGCCAGCGCACCGCCGGACAATCCAAGCGCACCGCCGACGTGATGAACCCCAACACCGCTCAGGTGCAGGCGAAGGTGCCGATGGGCAATGCGGCCGACGTCGACGCCGCGGTCGCCGGTGCCGCCGAGGCGCAGATCCAGTGGGCCGCCTGGAACCCGCAGCGGCGCGCCCGCGTGATGATGCGCTTCATCGACCTGGTCAACCAGAACATCGACGAGCTGGCCGAGACCCTCTCCCTGGAGCACGGCAAGACCATCGAAGACTCCAAGGGCGACATCCAGCGCGGTATCGAGGTGATCGAGTTCGCCGTCGGCATCCCGCACCTGATCAAGGGTGAGTACACCGAGGGCGCCGGAACCGGCATTGACGTGTACTCGCTGCGCCAGCCACTCGGCGTGGTCGCCGGCATCACCCCGTTCAACTTCCCGGCGATGATCCCGCTCTGGAAGGCGGGTCCGGCGCTGGCCTGCGGCAACGCGTTCATCCTCAAACCCAGCGAGCGTGACCCGTCGGTGCCGGTCCGGCTGGCTGAGTTGTTCATCGAGGCCGGACTGCCGAAGGGCGTCTTCCAGGTGGTGCACGGCGACAAGGAGGCCGTCGACGCCATCCTCGAGCACCCGGAGATCAAGGCCGTCGGCTTTGTCGGCAGCTCAGACATCGCGCAGTACATCTATTCGACCGCCGCGGCACACGGCAAGCGCGCGCAGTGCTTCGGCGGCGCGAAGAACCACATGATCGTGCTGCCCGACGCCGACCTCGACAATGCGGTCGACGCGCTGATCGGCGCCGGCTACGGCAGCGCGGGCGAACGCTGCATGGCGATCAGTGTCGCGGTGCCGGTCGGCGAGCAGACCGCGGAGCGGTTGCGCGCCAGGCTCGTTGAGCGGGTCAACGAGCTGCGGGTGGGCCACAGCCTCGACCCGAAGGCCAGCTACGGCCCGCTGGTCACCGAGGCCGCGTTGAAGCGGGTGCGCGACTACATCGACCAGGGTGTGGAGGCAGGCGCCGAAGCAGTCGTCGACGGCCGCGAACGCACCAGCGACGACCTGCAGTTCGGCGACGACAACCTCGAGGACGGCTACTTCATCGGACCGACACTGTTCGACCACGTCACCCCGGAGATGTCGATCTACACCGACGAGATCTTCGGCCCGGTGCTGGTCATCGTGCGGGCCGACGACTACGAGGAAGCGCTGCGGCTGCCGTCGGAGCACGAATACGGCAACGGCGTAGCGGTTTTCACCCGCGACGGCGACACCGCGCGCGATTTCGTGTCGCGGGTTCAGGTCGGGATGGTCGGCGTGAACGTGCCGATTCCGGTGCCGGTGGCCTACCACACCTTCGGCGGCTGGAAGCGCTCCGGCTTCGGCGACCTGAACCAGCACGGCCCGGCGTCGATCCAGTTCTACACCAAGGTCAAGACGGTGACGCAGCGTTGGCCGGCGGGCTCGCACGGCGCCGAGTTCGTCATCCCGACAATGAAGTAGGCCTACGTGCAGTTCTTCGGTCTGGACGACGACGAACGCGTTATCGCCGAGACGGCGGCCGCGTTCGCCGAAAAACGTCTTGCCCCAAATGCGTTGGAATGGGACAGCTCCCATCACTTCCCGGTGGACGCTCTGCGTGAGGCTGCCGAACTGGGGATGGCGGCGATCTACTGCAACGAGGACGTCGGCGGCAGTGGGTTGCGCCGCATCGACGCGGTACGGATTTTCGAGCAGCTGGCCCTAGCCGACCCGACCGTCGCCGCGTTCCTGTCCATCCACAACATGTGCGCGTGGATGGTCGACACGTTCGGCACCCACGAACAACGCAAGTCGTGGGTGCCGAGGCTGGCGTCGATGGAGGCCATCGCCAGCTATTGCCTGACCGAGCCCGGTGCCGGGTCCGACGCCAGCGCGCTACGCACCAAGGCCGTCCGGGACGGTGACACCTACGTGATCGACGGTGTCAAGCAGTTCATCTCCGGCGCCGGCACGTCGGACGTCTACATCGTGATGGCCCGCACAGGCGCCGAGGGGCCGCGAGGCATATCGGCGTTCATCGTCGAAAAGGCCACGCCGGGGCTGAGTTTCGGCGCCGACGAAGAAAAGATGGGCTGGCACGCCCAACCCACCGCGCAGGTCATCTTCGAGGGCGTCCGAGTACCGACCGACGCGATGCTCGGTGGCGCGGATGGCGAAGGCACCGGCTTTTCCATCGCGATGAACGGGCTCAACGGCGGCCGCATCAACATCGCCGCCTGCTCGCTGGGCGGCGCCCAGGGCGCCTACCACAAAGCGGCGAGCTACCTGGCGAACCGCGAGGCATTCGGCGGCGTGCTGCTCGACGAGCCGACCATCCGGTTTTCGCTCGCCGATATGGCCACCGCGCTGGAGACGTCGCGAACCCTGTTGTGGCGGGCCGCAACTGCGCTCGACGACAACCATCCCGACAAGGTCGAGCTGTGCGCGATGGCCAAGCGGTATGTCACCGACGCCTGCTTCGACGTCGCCGACCAAGCCCTGCAGCTGCACGGCGGCTACGGCTACCTGAATGAGTACGGTCTGGAGAAGATCGTCCGCGATCTGCGGGTGCACCGGATCCTGGAAGGCACCAACGAAATCATGCGCGTGGTCATCGGTCGGGCCGAAGCCGCCCGGGCCCGCGCCTCCGCATAGAAAGGCCGTTCGATGACGACTCCCCGAAGGCGAGCACGAGTGAGGATCGCAGCGAGGTACGAGCGAGGACCGGAGCGAGTGGGAGTCGAGGCATGAACATCGCATTCTTGGGGCTGGGCCACATGGGCTGCCCGATGGCGGCCAACCTGTTGGCGGCCGGTCACACGGTGCGCGGCTTCGATCCGGTGCCAACCGCCAAAGCGGCTGCCGCCGACAAGGGTGCCCAGGTTTTCGATAGCGGCGCCGACGCGGTAGCCGACGCGGAGGTCGTGATCACGTCGCTTCCCAACGGTGTCATCGTGAAGGCGTGTTACGCCGAGACGCTGCCCGCGGCTCGGCAAGGAGCGTTGTTCATCGACACCTCCACGATCTCCGTCGACGACGCACGCGCCATCAATCGACAGGCGGTCGAAGGTGGGTTCGCCCAACTCGATGCGCCGGTATCCGGCGGGGTGAAGGGGGCGACGGCGGGCACGCTGGCGTTCATGGTCGGAGGCGAGGAAGCCGCGGTCGAAACGGCTCGGCCGGTACTGGAACCATTGGCGGGCAAGGTCATTCACTGCGGAGCATCGGGTACCGGGCAGGCCGCCAAGCTCTGCAACAACATGGTGCTGGCCGTCCAGCAGATCGCCGTCGGCGAGGCGTTCGTGCTGGCCGAGAAGCTCGGCCTGCCGACGCAATCACTGTTCGACGTGATCACCGGCGCGACGGGCAACTGCTGGGCGGTGCACACCAACTGCCCCGTCCCGGGTCCGGTGCCGACGTCGCCGGCCAACAACGACTTCAAGCCGGGCTTCGCGACGGCGTTGATGAACAAGGACCTCGGCCTGGCGATGGACGCGGTGAACTCGACCGGCTCGGTCGCGCCGCTGGGCAGTCACGCAGCCGAGATTTATGCCAAGTTCGCCGCCGACCACGCCGACAAGGACTTCAGCGCGGTCATCGAAGTGCTACGGAAGGCATGACCTCACGCGCAGCCCGCGGCGACTAACGCGTGGCGCGGGCTTGAACGAAAAATCGCACGCCCCCAATAAGGTAGACCACCAAGAGCACGAACATCACCGTGCTGGCGATGATCGCGCCCGGGCGCTCGGCTGTACCGGCGAAGAGATCGCCCAGCTTTACCACGTTCATAAGCGAACCGAGCGCGCCCAGCAGCGCGATGGCAAGACCGACAGGCATCGCGTACTTGCGCGCCTTCTCGGAGCGGAGTCCGATCAGGGCGGCGATGAGCAACAGCACCCCCACGGCGGCGGGTATCAGGGCAGTGAGGCTTACCGCGCCGGTTGCGATGTACGCGATCACCCCGGTCGCGACGAGAAGCCCTCCAATCCAAGTCGTTAGGGTGAGCATCCACGTCCTTCCGACAGCGGCGGGCGAGAGATCGATGGTTCGATCCTACGACAGTGTCGCTGGAGCGAAGGGATCGTAGCTGCGCTACGCCGCTGACCTCTTGCGCGCCGCCCACCGGCGGCCGTGCAGGCGTTGGCACTCCGCAACGCTCAGCGGCTCGCTGCCGGCGTAGTCGGGGCGTACCGCCACGGCGGTCGGGATATCCGGGGCGCCGCCGCCGGTGATGACGATGGTGGCCAGACCCGTGGAGTTCGCCGCCCGCAGACCTGCGGCCGAACCCGTGACCGCGAGGGCGTTCTCCGCGGGTATCCCGAGCTCCCACAGTGCGAGTTGATAGGCCTCGGGATCCGGCATGGGCTTCTTCACGTCGTCGGTGGTGACGACCGTCTCGACGAGCCCCTCGCCGACCAGTTGTCGCACCAACGGCTCCGCCCAGCTTCGCTGGCCAGTGGTCACAACAGCCACCCATACGCCGGCGGCGAAGGCGTCCATGATGATGTCGTGCAGACCTGGTCGCGGCGCCAACCCGGCGTCGAGGATGAGTTCGTCGAACATCATCGTCTTGGTGGTGCAGATCTCATCGGCGAGCAACTCGGTCAGCACGTCGCACTCCGTAGCGATGCCGCGCTTGCGCAGTTCGGCGGACACGCGCTGTCGCTCGTCGCTGAGGGCCAACAGTTGCCGGTAGCGACCGACGGACCACTCAAAGTCCAGGCCGTGGGCGGCGAAGGCGGCATTGAACGCCACCCGATGGCCGTCGCATTCAATTTCGGCCAGGGCGTCGAGGTCGAAGATCACCGCGCGGAGCAGAGACAATTCGCCGCCGATCGGCGAGGAGGGTTCCCACCAAAACCGGCCAGCCCGCCAAGTTTTCTCCTGCGTCATAGGCACCTGAATAGAGTGGCGCACGTCACCGCGCCGGGTCGTCCCCCAATAGGGGGATTCGCCAGGCCAAGTTGCGCGACCACGGCAAACGCCGGGTTCTAAGGTGATGAGATGGCGTCCGTCAGTCCACTCGCTCCCGGACCCGTGCGAATCGTCCTGGTAGACGACCACGAGATGGTGATCGAGGGTCTCAAGGCCATGCTCGCCGCGTTCTCCGAGCGGGTCGAGGTGGTCGGGCAGGCGGTCGGTGCTGAGCGGGCGCTCAGCGTCATCGACGAGCTCGACCCCGACATCGTGCTGTGTGACGTCCGCATGCAGGGCTCGAGCGGCCTGGACCTGTGCCAGACGCTGCGCGAGCGCGATACGGACCGCAAGGTCGTCATGCTGTCGGTCTACGACGACGAGCAGTACCTCTTCCAGGCACTGCGGGTCGGCGCCTCGGGCTATCTGTTGAAGAGCATCAGCAGCGACGAACTGGTGCGCCAGCTGGAGTTCGTGCAGGGCGGCGAAACCGCCATCGACCCGGGCATGGCGGCCAGGGCGGCCGACACCGCCGCTCGGCTGCAGCGCGACGAGTTCTGGCCCGGGGCCCGCCAGGGCCTGACGCAGCGGGAGAGCGAGATCCTCTCCTATGTGGTCAACGGCCTGTCCAACCGCGGCATCGCCGCCAAGCTGGTGATCGGCGACGAAACCGTGAAGAGCCACCTGCGCTCGATTTACCGCAAGCTCGGGGTAAGCGACCGGACCGGCGCGGTGGCGACGGCGCTGCGGGAAGGGATCTACCATTGACGTCCTCCCCGAAGTGAAGTCCAGGGTTTCCAGCCGAAGGAGACTTCGATGAGTCCGGCCAGCGGCGGCCCGTTTCGGTCCAACGCCGTTCGTGATCTCGTCGACGCCGACCGCGAGCTCGCCCTGCTGCGGGAGTTGATCCAGGCGGCATCCAGCGGCCCGGGCGTCGAACCGCTCGCCGCCGCGGCCGCCCGGATGATCACCGCGTCGACCGCCACCGACGTCTGCTTCGTGCACGTCCTCGACGACAGCGACCGGTCGTTGACCCTGGCCGGGGCGACGCCACCATTCGACAGCGAGGTCGGCAAGATCCGGCTACCGCTGGGCTCCGGCATCTCCGGCTGGGTGGCCAGCCACCGCGAACCCGTCGTGATCAGTCACGACAAGGAGTCCGATCCGCGGTACATGCCGTTCCAGTCGCTGCGCGGTTCCGACTTCACCTCGATGGTGTCGGTGCCGATGGAGACCGATCCCGGCGGTCTTGTCGGGGTGCTCAACGTGCACACCGTCGATCGGCGGGAGTTCACGGCGCGCGACGTGGAGCTGCTGCTGGTCATCGGTCGGCTCATCGCCGGGGCGCTGCACCAGGCCCGCCTGCACCGCCGGCTGGTGGCCCGCGAACGCGCCCACGAGAACTTCGTCGAGCAGGTCATCGAGGCGCAGGAGATCGAGCGTCGCAGATTGGCCGGCGACATCCACGACGGCATTTCGCAGCGGTTGATCACGCTGTCCTACCGGCTGGATGCCGCCTCGCGTGCGGCCGCCACAGATCCCGACGCGATGGCCGAACAGCTGGACAAGGCAAGGGAACTGGTCGACCTGACGCTGGAGGAAGCCCGTGCGGCGATCGGCGGGCTGCGGCCACCGGTGCTCGACGACCTCGGCCTGGCCGGCGGTCTGGCCAGCCTGGCCCGCTCGATCCCGCAGATCGACATCAAGGTCGAGCTGGCCGAAACCAGGCTGCCCGACCACATCGAGCTCGCCTTGTACCGCATCGCGCAGGAGTGCCTGCAGAATGTCGTCAAGCACGCCGGCGCGTCGACGGCGCGGCTGACCTTCGCACTCGACGACGACACGGCGCGTCTCGAAATCGTGGACGACGGAGTCGGTTTCGACACATTCGAGCATCCGCTGGGCAGCGACGAGATGGGCGGCTACGGCCTGCTGTCGATGGCCGAACGCGCCGAGATCGTCGGCGGGCGGCTGAACATCCGGTCGCGGCCCGGATCGGGAACGGCCGTCACCGCGACCATCCCGCTGCCGAATGTCGCCGAGGCGTGACTAAGCGTCAGTCAGGGAGCCGACCACGTACGCGCCCGGTTCCAGGGTTCGGGTCCGACGGACATACTCACCCCAGCGCCATGGCCACTGATTCGGCGAGTGACCATTGGCGTCCAGATACCAGTTCCCGCATCCGTCCACCCACACTGTGCCCGGAAGTGCTTCCCGAACAGCGCGGTGGAATTCGTCGGCGACCTCGCGACGAACCTCGATTCGCCCTGTCCCCGTCCGTTGCAGTTCGGCGAGCGCGGCAAGGACATGACGCATGCCCGCCTCGATCGTGAAGATGATGGAACCGGTGCCGCCGTTGGTGTTCGGGCCGTACAGCAGGAACATGTTCGGGAACCCCGGCACGCTCAGGCCGAGGTAGGCCTTCGGCGTTTCGGCCCATTCCTCGGCCAATGACCGGCCGCCCGCACCACAGATCTCCATTGGCGCCACGAAGTCCTGCGATCGGAAGCCGGTTGCGAGTATCAGTACGTCGGCGGGCCGCTCGATGCCGTCACCGCCGACGACCCCGGTCGGCGTGATCTGCCGGACGCCACCCTCGATCAAATGCACTTTGGGCTTCGCCAACGTCGGATACCAGTCATCGGTCACCATCACGCGCTTGCATCCGAATTGATCGGTTGGCGTGACCGCGCGCCGCAGTGCTGGGTCCTTGATCGCCTTGTTGATTCGACGTCGGCCGATTGCCTTGAACGGAGCCAGCATCCACTGTCGTCGGGTCATCGCGATCGCACCGATCTCCATGAACGCCTGAACCAGCCTGCGGTCGAGTCGCTGCAACCGCGGAAAGCGGCGGAACAACCGCTTGGCGCGTTCGGAGTATTCGCGATCTCCGCGTGGCAGCGTCCACGTGGGCGTGCGCTGATAAACATCGACCGACGCCACCTTCGGCTCGATCGCGGGAACTACCTGGGCCGCGCTGCAACCGGTGCCGATGACCGCCACCCGCGCTCCGTTCAATTCGACGTCATGGCGCCATCGCGCGGTATGAAACGCCGGGCCGGCAAATAGGTCGAGGCCGTCGATGTCCGGCATCTTCGGTGTCGACAACTGGCCGCACGCGGTGATCAGCACGTCCGCCACATGCCGCCCGGCGCTGGTGTCGAGGACCCATCGACCAGGCGCTTCCCAGGTGGCCGACCTGACCTCGGTGTTGAATCGAAACGCGTTCTCGACGCCATGGTCGCGCACCACCTTCTCGAGATACGCCCTGATCTCGGCCTGCGGCGCATACCGGCGTGACCAGTCCGGATTCGGCGCAAACGAGAACTCGTAGTAGTGCGATGGCACATCGACGGCGGCACCCGGATAGGTGTTGCGGTGCCAGACGCCACCGGGACCGGCATCACGTTCGAACACCGTCACGTTCGCATAGCCGGCTCGCTTGAGCATCGTTGCGGCGGCGATTCCGCCGATTCCACCACCGACCACCGCGACGGACATCGAGTTGTTTGACGCCATAGGAAGACCTTAGAAATCACCGGCGTGCCGGCGCAGCGTTTCGATCGCCGTGGCCAGCACGTGCGAATCGTCGTCGGACATTCCGATGTCGGCGAACACCTCGTTGTTCAGCGTCACGGTGGCGTCCTCGACGGTCGACCGGCCCAGAGCGGTGATCTGCACCAGCGTGGTGCGGCCATCGGTCGGATGCGGGATGCGTTCGACCAGACCGTGCTCCTCCAGCCGCCGGATCGCGTGGGTGACGCTGGTGACGTGTACCTGCAGCCGGTCGGATGCCTTGGTGATCGGCAGCGCACCGGTGCGGCTGAAAGCGAGCAGCCGTAGCAGCTCATAGCGGGAGAAGCTGAGGTCATAGGGGCGCAGCGCGGTCTCGACGCGGGCCAGCAGGATCTGGTGTGCCCGCATCACCGATGTCACCGCGACCATGCCGTCGGCGACGTCGCCCCACCCGGAGCGCACCCAGTTGTCGCGCGCCAGCGCGATCGGATCCCGCCTGCGCGGCCCACTCGGTTTGGAGGCCACGCTTCTTCATACCGCATGGACACACCCGCGATTACAAGCTTGGCCGCAGATTACCGCCCCAGTGCGGACAGCACCGCCTGCGTCGACGCCCGGCCGGCGGCGGTGATTCGCACCGCACCGTCGGCGAAATAGCGGAGCTGCAGCCCGCTGTCGTGGAACACCTCGCGCCACGGCTGACCTTGGGCCGGTAGATAAACAAAGTTGGCGTGGCTTTCGGTGCTCATGAACCCCATCGCCTGCAATCGCATCCGCAGATGGTGTCGCTCCGCGGTGATGGACCGAATGCGCTGCTGCAGTTGCTCTTCGGCCTCATAGCAGGCAGCGACCGCGACGGCGCTGGTGATGCTCATGCCGAACGGCAGTTGCATCCACGACAGCACCTTGGCCAGTTCGGGGGACGCGAAGCCATACCCGATCCGCAGTCCGGCCAGGCCATAGGCCTTGGAGAAGGTCCGCAGCACGACCAGGTTCGAGAACCGCTGGACCAGCTCGGCGCTGGCGAGTCGGTGCTCGGAGGCGACGAACTCGATATATGCCTCGTCGAGCAGGACCATGGTGTCGCGGGGCACCCGCTGCAGGAACGTTTCCAGCTCGGCAGCGGACTCCACGGTTCCGGTCGGGTTGTGCGGCCGGCACACCACAACAACCTTGGCCTCCGATGCGGCATCGGCCATCGCCGCCAGGTCGTGGTGGCCATGCTCGTCCAGCGGCACGATGATCGGTGACAGCCGGGCCATCCGCGTCAGAATGGGATACCCGTCGAACGTCGGTGTGGCGTGCACGATCCGATCACCGGGCTGGGTCACCGCGTGCAACGCCTGAATCGCCACCCCGGTCGAGCCCGCACCCAGTACGACCTGTTCGTCGCGCACCCCGATCCTGCTGCCGATCAGGCTGCGCAACCGCTCAGGCAGAAACTCCGGATACCGATTGGCGACGCCAATCGTCTGGCTCAGCGCAGACCGCACCGCCGGCAACGGAGGATAGGGGTTCTCGTTGAGCGCCAGCGCCAATGGGTTCACCGCCTCAGGTAGCGCGCCGACCGCGTCAATGACACTGCGCGCCGACGTCTCCTGGTCCAGTTCAGGGAAGTCGCTGATCGCGGTCATGCGGTCCGACCGCCCCAGCGCACCGCCGCCGCACCGGCGAAATCACCGGCGTGTGCGAAGGCGGCCATCAACGCCACGTCGCCCTTGTTGAGTTGGCCCTCGGAGATCGCTCGTTCGAGGTTGATCGGGATGCCCGCGGCGAACAGGTTGCCGCACTCCTCGAAGGTGTCCCGATGACGTTCCTTGGGCAGTTCCAGCGCCTCGCGCCAGTTGCGCAGGAACACCCGGTTCGGCTGGTTGGTGACCAGCAGGTCGAGATCCTTGGGCTTGATCCCGATTCGGTCACAGACCGCATAGCAGACCTCCGGTACCTGCCGGTTGCCGCGCGCGAGCACCTTGGTGATCTTGCTCTCGGTGAATCCGATGTAGGCCTCGCCGGGACCGGCCTGCCACCACTTGCGCGGCGGATCCATGACGACGGTCATGTCACCGGCGAACTCGCCGTAGGTTCGGCATTCGATGTCGAGGATGGGCGACTCGTCCGACAGCGTCACGAGCCCGACCGCCGCGCCGTCGCCGGGCACCGAGGCCTGTGACTTCGTGCGCACCGTCGACTGGTCGAACACCGTGCCCGCCGCGTTCTGCGCGATCGCGATCAGCGCCGTCTCCCCCTGGCCGGAGGCCAGCAGGTTGCGGGCCACGTTCAACCCCAGCACGAACGCCGCGCAGCCGCCGTTGTGCAGGTCCAGCACCCAATTCGGTTTCATGCCAAGCCGATGCGCGATGCCACCGCCCCCGCCGTAGAACGGCACGTCCGGCAACTGGGTGTGGGTGATCAGCACGTCGACGTTGGCGATGGTGTCGTGACCGTGGCGTTCGATGAGGCCCGCGGCCGCCCGCTCCACCATGTCGATGGCCGTCTCGTCCTCCGCCACGTGGTGGCGGAACTTCGGCGCCCGGAACATCACGTTGTCCCGCAGATCGTCGGTTTCGGCGAACTGGGCGTAGTAGTCGGCGGTGACCGGCTCCCCGGGCAGGTACGTCGAAATGTCGAGCAGGCTGATGGTCATTCGGTTCTCATCTCATCCACGCCGGCGTCACCGGCAGGCCGTTGTGATGCCGGTATTCGGCAATTGCCTTGAGGTTCTTCAGTTCCAGCAGATGACCGGGCCCGAACATGTCCCAGAAGTCACCCACCCACACCGGACGCTTCGGCGGCGCGGTTTCGGGATAGGGATTCTTGTCGTAGAACGGATGATGACAATTGGTCCACAGCACCACCGAGCCGGGCTTGTCGAACACCACCTGTGCGTCGACAATTCGCATCAGGTAGATCATCCACAGGTGCTTGCCCTGATCCCACGCGCAGTGGTAGTCGACCGTGCCGGCTTCTCGATGGGCAACCGTGCGGGTGTAGATCGGACTTCCGGGGGAGCCCCCGAGTTTGTCGTGGGCCTCCCACAGCCCCGGCTCCTCGGTCGGAGCGAACTCCCGCAGGCTGTACGTCCACTCCTCCAGGCAGCGGGTATCCGCCATGTAGTCGAACAATTCGTCGGGCGGACAGTCGATGTAGTCGTTTACGGTGCAATACGTGCCGAACACCTCGTCGTGCGGGTACACCGACCGCATCATCTCCATGATGATCGGCGTGGCCTTCTCCTTCGGCGACGTCTCGACGCGGATGAGACCGTCGATCGGGTCTGTGGTGCCTCGGTGGGCGGTGATGTCATCAAGCGCGGGCCACGACATTGGAGCGGTTCTCCTTTGTGATAACAGTGTTCTTCACGGCCGCCTTGCCGAGAAAGTTTGCGAATGGCGGGATTTCGTCAGGTGAGCATTCGACGCTGACCACCGAAGGGCCGTCTGCCTCGAGGGCGGTCCGCAATGCCGCGGGTAGTTCGTCGATCGTGTCGACGTCCACCGACGCCAGACCGGGAAACATGGTGGCCAGTCCCTGCCCTAAACGGCTTGGACCGAAACGGTTGTAGCTGTATAGATCGTCGTAAAACAGCTGCTCTCGGGTCACGCACATCGCATGGGCGTGATTGTCGAAAAGCAGAAACGTCACGGGCAGCCGGTACTGCAGCGCGGTGTGAATTTCCATGCCGTGCATGAAGAATGAGCCGTCGCCGGCGATGACCACGGTGCGTCGGCGGCGGCCGAACGCCATGCCGACGCCGGCGCCGAAGCTGTAGCCCATGCCACCCATGCCGAGCGCGACGATGAACCGGCCGTCCCGGCGCACCGGCAGCTGATGGATCGCCGACGCGCCGATGTTTCCCGCGTCGACGACGATGTCGGCTCCGTCGGGCAGTGCGGCATCCAGCACCGTCATCGCGTCGCGGTAGCGCACCCCGGGACCGTCGTGCGGCGGCGGCCGTAACTCGGTCTGCGGCACCGCGTCCGGCACCCGCAGGAGCGTCGGCCGGCCATTGCCGCGCAGCGCCTGCGTCAGCAGCGTCAACGAACCGCGCAGATCCTCGGTATGAACATGCGTGCACGGCAGGTACGGCGGCGCCGAACCGATCGAGTAGGTCGGCACCGACGCCAGCGCGTCGTCCAGCCCGGTGCGCGCGGTCACCGTCATCGGGGTGCCGACCAGCAGGCACAGCGCGCTTTCGGCGACGGCCGCCGCGACTCCGGGGTGACCCATCACCCCGGTCACGCCGAGCGCCGAGGATGATCCCAGCCCCGGTATGCCCGCGACGTCCTTGGCGTCGGGGACGGTGGCCACTCGGGCGCGCAGCATCGCGCGCACCTGCTCGAGTTCGGCGCGGGCGTCGTCGCGGGCGACCTGCTCGCCGGCGATGATCGTGATCGGGCCGTCGGCCTTTCGCAGCACCCGCGCGATAACTTGCGGATCGCCGAGCTGCGTCCCCCTCATCGAGGCGGTTGCGGTGCCGTTCACTCCGACCCTGACATCCAGGCTGGCCTGCTGGATGTTCTTCGGAAGCAGCAGCACCGCGGGTCCGCCGGTGCGGGCCGCCGCGATCGCCTCGGGCAACACGGAGCCGATGTCCTCGGGCGCCAGCACGCGCTGGCAGAACACCGACACCGCGGAGAACAGCGCCTCACCGTTCAGCGCACCATTGCGACCGCTGGTGTCCTGGAAGGCGCCGCGTCCGTCGAGGGTGGTCGGCGCCTGGCCGATCAGCGCCAGCACCGGCACCCGGCTGGCCAAGGCCTCGCCCAGCCCGGCAACGGTGTTCAAGCACCCGCCACCGGAGGTAGCCGCCACCACGCCAAGTCCGGCTCCGCTGCGGCTGTACCCGTCGGCCATGGTGGCGGCGGAGAACTCGTGCTTGGCCAAGATCGCGGTGATGTCGTCGCGGAAGAACGCCGCGTCATAGAGATCTTCGATGTTCGCACCGTCGACGCCGAAGATGTAGTCCACTCCGGTCGCCGCCAGATAGCCGACTATGTGGTCGACCACCCGATGTCTCTTGGTCACTAATTCACCTGCTTCCACCCCTGCAACTGACACGACCTGCGCGTAATCCCGGTTCACCCCGTGGCCGGATTCACAAGTTCGTTTGCAGCAGAACCGTTCTGGTATCGGACTCGACGAGCTGAACGGACTGGATCTGGTCCTTCTGCATCGCCGTGTTGCCGCTCGGCAGCGCGGTGGCGCCGTTCAACCCCATCCAGGTCGCGATCTCGCTCTCGGTCCCGTTACGGCCCACCACGACCATCGCCAGGTCCTGCTCCGCGACGTCACCGCGGCTCGCATAGTCGCCGTAGGTGCAGACCATGTCGATCCGGGTGCCCCAGCCGAAGCCGGTCAGCGTGACCGTGGCATTGATCGGCGTCTCGGCCACCTTGGACATCGTCATCTGCGAACCCATCGCCTGCTCTTCGCCGCCCTGGCCGCGGATGCCCGGCCAGATCGCGAGTACCAGCGCCACGGCGAGCACCGCGGCCGCGGCGGCCAGCGCGATCGTGCTCAGCCTGCGGGTGCGCCGACGGCGCCACTCGACCTTTTCCAGCAGCGAGTCCAGCGCCTCGGGACGCATCGGCGGTGGTTCCGCCGCTGGGTCGTCGAGTGCCGCCACGTCCCCGGCGTCGATCTGGGCCAACAACGCGGGCATGCCGCTCAGTTCGGCGACGGCCTCCCGGCACCGCGGGCAAGTGTTGAGATGCTCCTCGAACTCGCGCCGCTCATTTCCCGACAGTGAGCCCAGGACGTAGGCGGCGTCCCACATTACGTATGGGTCGTCGTCGCGCAAATCGACGTCGCGGTTTGCGGATTGCGTCATCGGGTCACCCCCATTTCCTGCATTGTGAGCCGCAACGCCCGCACGGCGTAGTGCAGCCTCGATTTCACGGTGCCTTCGGCGATATCAAGATCGGCGGCGATTTGTGCGGTCGTCCAGCCCAGGTAGTACGACCGCCGAATCACCGCACGGTGTTCGGGGGATAGCTGTGCCAGGGCACCGCTCATCAGCATTCGGTCCAAGGCGGAATCAACCTCATCCGGGCCGGCGCGGTCGTAGGCCTTCTCGGGGTCCGGGGTTCCGGACTCGCTGCGAAACCTGGCGCTGCGCCGCTCGTCAATAATCATATTTCGGGCGACGGTGAAGAGCCAGGCTCGTGCCGACCGATCGCCGTCGGTCACTTCTGGGTGCTGCCATGCGCGCAGCAAAGTCTCTTGCACCACGTCCTCAGCTCGGGCTTGATCACCGGTAAGCCGCACGGCATAGCGCCACAGAGCTCCCCCGTGCTCGTTGTAGAGCACGCGCATCAGGTCGGCTTCCGGATTGTCCATTCCACCTCCGTCAGTTATACGAGGCGGAGACCCGTCCGGTTCACAGCTTTCACCCAATGAGCAGGAGGCTAGGCCGTCAGAATGCGCGGCCCCTGGTCGGTCACAGCAACGGTGTGTTCCCAGTGGGCGGCGCGTGACCCGTCGGCGGTGACCACCGTCCACTCGTCGGCCAGGACCACGGTGTTCGAGGTGCCGAGCGTCAGCATCGGCTCGATGGCCAGCACCGAGCCGGGGGCCAGGTAGGGTCCGCGCCCGGGCTCGCCCTCGTTGGGCAGGAACGGGTCCATGTGCATGCGCCTGCCGATGCCGTGACCGCCGTAGCCGGCGACGATGCCGAATTTGCGGCCGTAGCGTTCCTCGGCCGCGCGGGTGCCCGTCTCGATGGCGTGCGAGACGTCGGTGAGCCGATTGCCGGGCACCATCGCGGCGATGCCGGCCTCCATCGAATCCTTGGTCGCTTGCGACAGCGCCTCATCGATCGGGATCAAGGTCCCGACCCCGAAGGTGATCGCCGAATCGCCGTGCCAACCGTCGACGATCGCACCGCAGTCGATGGACACCAGGTCGCCGGGGGCGAGCGTTTCGGCCGCCGAGGGAATGCCGTGCACCACGCGGTCATTGACCGACGAGCAGATGCTGGCCGGGAAGCCGTGGTAGCCGAGGAACGACGGTGTGCCGCCGGCGTCGCGGATCACCGATTCGGCGATCTCGTCGAGGGCCAGGGTGGACACCCCTGGTGCGGCGGCCTGGCGCACGGCCAGCAGCGCGGCGGCCACCAGTGACCCGGCGGCGGCCATCGCATCGAGTTCACCGGCACTGCGCTGCTCGACCACCTTGCGGTTGCGCAGCCCCGGAAGGACGACCACGGCTACCGGCCGAGGGCCCGTAACGCGCGGGCGAGGACCTCGTCGAGACCGCCGACGGCGTCCACCGGCTTGAGCTCGTCGTGGTAGTACTCCAGCAGCGGCTGGGTCTCGTCGCGGTACACCTGCATCCGGTTGTGGATGACCTCTTCGGTGTCGTCGGCGCGGCCGCGCTCCTTGAGACGCTTCAGCAGTTCCTCCTCGGACACCTGGAACTCCAGCACGGCGTCGAGCTTGTGGTTGCTTTTCGCCAGCATGCGCTTCAATGCTTCGGCCTGCTCGACCGAGCGGGGGAAGCCGTCCAGGATGAACCCGGCGGCCGCGTCGGGCTGGCTGATCCGCTCCTCCACCAGCTTGTTGGTCAGCTCTGAGGGGACTAGGTCGCCGGCGTCCAGGTAGCGCTTGGCTTCCAGGCCGAGCGGCGTGCCGGAGCTGATGTTCTGCCGGAAGAGGTCGCCGGTGGAGATCTGCGGAATGCCGAACTTCTCGGCCAGCTTCTGGGCCTGCGTGCCCTTGCCTGCGCCCGGCGGTCCCAGCAGAACGAGTCTCACTTCAGGAACCCTTCGTAGTTGCGTTGCATGAGCTGGCTCTCGATCTGTTTGACCGTATCCAACCCGACGCCAATCATGATCAAAACCGCAACGCCGCCGAAGGGCAGGTTCTGCACGGCCCCGGTGTTGCCGACCTGCAGGAAGAGGTTTGGCAGCACGGCGATCACGCCGAGATAGATCGAGCCCGGAAGGGTGATCCTGTTGAGCACATAACGCAGGTAGTCGGCGGTTGGCCTGCCGGGCCGGATACCGGGGATGAAGCCGCCGAACTTCTTCATCTCGTCGGCACGTTCTTCGGGGTTGAACGTGATCGACACATAGAAGTACGTGAAGAAGACGATCAGCCCGAAGTAGATGGCGATATAGGCGGGGCTGGCCGGGTTGGTCAGATTGTTGGCGACGAACTTGTCCCACCAGCCGGTACCACCCGGATTGGCGCTACCGCTCCGGATCAGCTGGGTGATCAGCTGCGGGATGTAGATCAGCGAGGACGCGAAGATGACCGGGATAACACCGGCCTGGTTGACCTTCAGCGGCAGATAGGTCGAAGTGCCGCCGTACATCCGACGGCCGACCATTCGCTTGGCGTACTGCACCGGGATGCGGCGCTGACCCTGCTCGACGAACACCACGCCGATCAGGATGACCAGCGCGGCCGCACAGACAACGGTGAAAACCACGGGGCCGCGGCTGTCCAGGATCATCTTGCCTTCGGACGGAATGCGCGCGGCGATGCCGGCGAAGATCAGCAGCGACATGCCGTTGCCGATGCCGCGCTCGGTGACCAGCTCGCCCATCCACATCACCAGCGCCGCGCCGGCCGTCATCACCAGCACGATTACGAAAAGCACGAAGATGGACTGGTCGCGGATGATTTCGAGGGTGCAGCCCTGCAGCAAGCCGCCGTTGGCGGCCAGCGCCACGATGCTGGTGGCCTGCAAGATGGCCAGCGCGATCGACAGATAACGCGTGTATTGCGTCATCTTGGCCTGGCCGGACTGGCCTTCCTTGCGCAGCTGCTCGAAGCGCGGGATCACCACCGTCAGCAGCTGCACGATGATGCTGGCGGTGATGTAGGGCATCACGCCGACGGCGAACACGCTCAACTGCAGCAGCGCGCCACCGGAGAACAGGTTGATCAGCGAGTAGATCTGCCCCGCTTCGCCGCCGCTGACCTGCTCGATGCACTTCTGCACGTTCGGGTAGTCCACGCCCGGGGACGGCACCGAGGCGCCGACCCGGTAGAGGATGACCAGGCCAAGGGTCAGCAGAATCTTGCGACGGAGATCGGCTGTCCGCATCGACGAGATGAAAGCCGAAAGCACTCTTCCTCCTGCGCAGCCGGCCTCTTGTCGCGGCGTGCCAATGGGGCTGGTATGACCAGCGTTCTGGTTAAGTCATGCGCGGCCCCCGGCGCAGGCGCTCAGCCTGCGGAGTCACGCGCCAAACAGTCTACGAGAGTAACAGTTGCGGCTCATCAGCCCCGCATCCGCGTTCGGGGCCGGACGGGCGGGCCGCCCTTTCAGATTAGGGGCGTACAGTCGGCGGCAGCTCGTTATATCACCTAAGTATCGGCAGTCTATAGGAGTCATGGATGGCACGTACCGACAACGACACCTGGGACCTGGCCTCCAGCGTGGGCGCGACCGCCACGATGGTGGCGGCGGCTCGCGCGATGGCCACCAGCACCGACGACGCCCTGATCGACGATCCGTTCGCCGAGCCGCTGGTGCGCGCGGTCGGCGTCGACGTGTTCGCCCGGCTGGCCAACGGCGAGTTGAATCCCGCCGACCTCGACGACGACTCCAGCGTCGGCATGCAGCGGATGGTCGACAACATGGCGGTCCGGACCAAGTTCTTCGACGAGTTCTTCACCGACGCGACGGAGGCCGGCATCCGGCAGGCGGTCATCCTGGCGTCCGGCCTGGATTCCCGCGCCTACCGGCTGGGTTGGCCGGCGGGCACCGTGGTCTACGAGGTGGACCAGCCGCAGGTGATCGAGTTCAAGTCCCGGGCGCTGGCCGATCTCGGCGCCGAACCCACCGCCGACCGCCGCGCCGTGGCGATCGACCTGCGCTTCGACTGGCCGGCGGCGCTGAAGGCCGCGGGCTTCGACCCGGGCCGGCCGACGGCGTGGAGCGCCGAAGGCCTGCTCGGCTACCTGCCGCCGGACGCCCAGGACCGGCTGCTCGACACGATTACAAAGCTCAGCGCGCCGGGCAGCCGGTTCGCCACCGAAAGCGCGCCGAACATCGACCAGGATGACCTGGACAAGGCGATGGAGCGCATGCAATCGACCGCTGAACGCTGGCGCGACCACGGCTTCGACCTCGACTTCGCCAACCTCGTCTACCTGGAGGACCGCAACGAGGCGGCGACCTATCTGGCCGACCATGGCTGGCAGGTGAAGGGCAACACCATCAACGAGCTGTTGACCGCCAACGGGTTTGCACCGTTCGAGGACGACACGCCCTTCGTCAACCTGCGCTACGTCATCGGCACCCGCGGCGGCGCGCGATGACCCGAACAGACGACGACAACTGGGACCTGGCATCAAGTGTCGGATCCACCGCCACCATGGTGGCCGCGCAGCGCGCCATCTCCAACCGCGAAGGGCTGATCGACGACCCATACGCGGAGCCGCTGGTGCGCGCGGTCGGCCTCGACTTCTTCAACCGCGCGCTCGACGGTGAGATCGACCTGGAGGAGGTCGACCCCGCATTCAACATGCGCCGGGCCGCGGAGGGAATGGCGGTCCGGACCCGCCATTTCGACCGACTGTTCACCGATGCCGCCGCCGCGGGCGTGCGCCAGGCGGTGATCCTGGCGGCAGGCCTGGACGCGCGGGCCTATCGGTTGGCCTGGCCGGACGGGACGACCGTCTTCGAGATCGACCAGCCGGAGGTCATCGAATTCAAGACGCGCACGCTTGGCGAGCTGGGAGCGCAGCCAACGGCAGACCGGCGGGCCGTTGCCATAGACCTCCGCAACGACTGGCCGAAAGCATTGCTGGACAACGGCTTCGATGCGACACAGCCCACCGCGTGGACGGCCGAGGGGCTGCTGATCTATCTGCCGTCCGAGGCCCAGGACCTGCTGTTCGACAGGATCACCGAGCTCAGCGCGCCGGGCAGCAGCGTGGCCACCGAGCACATCCCGGACATCAATGTGTTCTCCGACGAGCGATCGAAACTCATTTCGGAACGGCTGAAGCAGTACGGTCACGATGTCGAGATGTCCGACCTCATTTATCACGACGAACGCAGCCATGTCGTCGAGTATCTGACCGGCCACGGCTGGGACGTCGCCGCGCAGACGATGCGGGAGGCATACGCCGCCAACGGCTTTGAGTTTCCCGAGGACGGAGCCATCGGCTTCTTCGCCGACCTCAGCTATGTCAGCGCGGTGAAGCGCTAGTCTGGCGTTTCAGCGGCCGGCTCAGTTCGAAGCGGTTGCCGTCGATGTCGTAGAACCACATGAACTCGTTGTTCGCGCTTTGGCGGATCTCGCCGACGTCGACGCCTCTTTCGATCAGGGTTCGCCGCGGGCGGTCAAGCTCGCCGTTGATCACCGCGACCAGGTAGGTGTTGCGATCGTTGTCGTCCGGCACGCGCGCCTGGCCTGCCGGAAGTTGCCACAACGACACCACCGAACCGGCGACGTGGTAAACGGCGATGGGATGCTCGGCCCCGTCGGCACCGACGTGAACGGGCTCCAGTCCTAGCTTTTCGCGATACCAGTGGACCGACGCGGCGACGTCGCGCACCCGCAGGACCGTCGAGACCATCGATGCGTCGTCGAAGATGCCTGCCGTCACGCCACACCCCCGGCCCACTCGAGAAAGCGGGCATAGCGGTCCGCTATCGGGCCCTTCCACGCGGGGTCCGGTTCGACGATGCGCTCGATCGATGACCACCGGGCGGCATCACCGATCGACGATTCCAAACCGACCGCCATCCGGCCGAGGAACGCGGCTCCCAGCGCGGCCCCCTCGGGCACTCCGGAGACCTCCACCGGGTAGCCGGTGGCGTCGGCGATGGCCTGCATCCACGGCTCGACACGGGTGCCGCCGCCGGTGGCCACGATGCGCGACACCGGCGCTGCGCCGAGCTCGATGAGCTGGCGGACCACGAACCCGGACGACTCGTAGGCGGCCCGCCGCACCGCTGCGGCGTCGTGCGTGAGGTCCAGGCCGGCCAGCAGACCACGACGATCCGGATCGTGGTAGGGCGTGCGCTCGCCACGCACGTACGGCGACCACACCGGCACCCGACCCGGATCGATAGCCGTCGAATCTGCCGGCGCCACAAGGCGATCCACCCAGCCGAGGAACAAGCCACCGGCATTGCTGGCGCCCCCGATCTGACACTTGCCCGGCGCCGTGTGCGGGATCGTCCACAGGCCCGGCACCTCGCGGAACTCGGGGATCGTCGCCCACACGATCAAGGTCGTGCCGCACAGCACGAGCACGTCGCCGTCGTCGTCGGCACCGGCGACCATCTGCTCGGACAGCGCGTCGATGGCGCCGGCGGCCAGCACGGCGTCGCTCCCACGCAGTTGGCCGACCGGCACGCCGGCCGTCGCCACCCTCGGCATCTGGTCGACCGACGCCCCGCAGTCGGCACAGGCCTGCGCGCTCCAGCCGGTGCCGTCGAACAGCGGAAGGGTGGTGAAGGCGGTGCCGAAGTCGATCACCGGCTCGCCGGCCAGTGCGTGGTTGGCCACCGCGGGCGCCGGCCAATACCCGGCCGCGGCGGGCGCCTCCCCCGCGGTCCAGCGCAGGAATTCGGCGGCCTCACCCACCATGAATCCCGGGCCTGCGGCCGGATCGGCAACCCGGCCGCGGGCATCGCCGTACAACAGCCCGGGTGTGACCGGCCTGCCGTCGGTGTCCACCGCGGTCAGCGACGGCACCATCGCCGAGACGGCCACCGCGCGCACCTCGGGGCCGGCCAGCTGCACCAGTGCGGCCAGTGGACCCTTCCGCCACGCCTCGTCCGCATCGTGCTCGAGGCGGTCCGGGGCCGGGACCCGCAGCCGGTGCGGAATTCGGGCCCGGGCCGCGACCTGGCCGTCCTCGTCGGCGGCCACCGCCTTGACCGCCGTCGTGCCGATGTCGATGCCGATTGTCACCTCTTTGCGTGACACGCGCGTCACCGTACGCCAGCATGGGCAGGCGTGACCGCAAGACCGCGTGCCCTGGTGACGGCCCCGCTGCGGGGCGCGGGGTTCGACAAGCTGCGTCGTCTGGTCGATGTGGTCTACGACCCGTGGATCGAGCAGACTCCGCTGCGCATCTACACCGCCGAGCAGCTGGCCGATCGGATATCCGGCGAGGGTGCCGATGTCCTTGTGGTGGAAGGCGATTCGGTCAGCGGCCCGGTGTTCGACCTGCCGTTGCGGGCGATTGCGTCCACCCGCGGCGATCCCAACAACGTCGACGTCGCCGGTGCCACCGCGGCCCGGATCCCGGTGCTGCACACCCCGGGCCGCAATGCCGACGCGGTCGCCGAGATGGCGATCGCCCTGCTCTTCGCGGCCACCCGGCACCTGCTGCCGGCCGACGCGGACGTCCGGACCGGCCAGGTGTTTCGCGACGGCGCCATCCCCTACCAACGGTTCCGGGCGTGGGAGATCGCCGGGCTAACGGCCGGTCTGATCGGCCTGGGCGCCGTCGGCCGGGCGCTGCGCTGGCGGCTGACCGGGCTGGGCGTCTCGGTCATCGCCCACGACCCCTACAACGACGAGGCCGGCCACAGCCTCGACGAACTGCTCGCCGTGGCCGACATCATCTCCCTGCACGCACCGGTCACCGACGACACCGTCGGGCTGATCGGCGCCGCGCAGTTCGCGGCCATGCGCGACGGCGTGGTCTTCCTCAACACCGCCCGGGCCCAGCTGCACGACACCGACGCGCTGGTCGACGCGCTGAAGAGCGGCAAGGTGGCCGCGGCCGGCCTGGACCATTTCGAGGGCGAACGGCTCGCCCCCGATCACCCGCTTGCGGGCATGCCCAACGTCGTCCTCACGCCGCACATCGGCGGGGCCACGTGGAACACTGAGGCCCGGCAGGCGCAGATGATCGCCGACGACCTCGAGGCGCTGTTGGCGGATCGGCTGCCCAGCCACATCGTGAACCCGGAGGTGCTGGCGACATGAGATTCGTGGACAAGCCGGAGGCCGCGGTGCTGGCGGCGGCCAAGGACATGCTGCGGCGCGGCCTGGTCGAGGGCACGGCCGGCAACATCTCGGCGCGGCGCGAGGACGGCAACCTCGTCATCACGCCGTCGTCGGTCGACTACGCGGACATGACGCTCGACGACCTCGTGCTGGTCGAC
This sequence comes from Mycobacterium sp., assembly GCF_050701515.1. GTDB lineage: Bacteria > Actinomycetota > Actinomycetes > Mycobacteriales > Mycobacteriaceae > Mycobacterium. The sequence continues at coordinate 32,024 of NZ_JBOGDB010000158.1, forward strand.
CCGGGCGGCACCGTGCTGGCGGCCACGGACGGCCGGTCGCCGTCCACGGAGATGCAGCTTCATCTGGCGTGCTACCGCGCGTTCGACGACATCGGCAGCGTCATTCACAGCCATCCGGTGTGGGCGACCATGTTCGCCGTCGCGCATCAGCCGATTCCGGCCGTCATCGACGAGTTCGCGGTCTACTGCGGCGGCGAGATCAGGTGCGCGGAGTATGCGGCGTCGGGCACACCTGACGTCGGCCGCAATGCGGTGAAGGCGTTGGAGGGCAGGGCGGCGGCGTTGATCGCCAACCACGGCCTGGTGGCGGTCGGCCCGCGTCCCGACAAGGTCCTGCACGTGACGGCGCTGGTCGAGCGGACTGCGCAGATCATCTGGGGGGCACGGGCTCTCGGCGGCCCAGTACCCATCCCCGACGAGGTCAATCAAAACTTCGCCGCCGTCTACACCTACCTCCGCCAGAACCCGATGTAAGTCACCTACTTTCGCGAGCGTGCGTGTCTGCGCACGACACGCCGACGAATTCCCTACAAACGCGCACGCTCGCGCGGGTGTGATGGCGCACTCAGACCTTCGGACGGGCGGCGCGATAAAAAGTCAGACGTCCGACGAAGCGATGCGGCCGCGTGGCCAGCTCGGTGCAGTCGAAGCCGGCCGCGCGCAGTAGTCGCGGAATCGAGTCGCCGAGGTTGCCTGCCGCGTGACTGCTGCGCAGCATTCGACGCGCGGCGAATCCATCATCGGCCGTCATGTGTCCGCCGATGTCGACGATGTGCAGTCGGCCACCGGGACGCAAGACCCGAAAAATCTCGGCCGCCGTGGCAGTCTTCACCTCGTCGTCCAGATGGTGCAGCATCATTGACGAGAGCACCCGGTCGAATTCACGGTCCGCGTAGGGCAGCTCTTGGGAGTAGCCGCGCTCGAAGCGGATTCCACTCAGTCCCCGCGCCTTTCGTTGCGCCCGGCCCAGGGCCCGCGGGTCGGGGTCCAGGCCGACCAATTCGGTGCCGGGATGCGCGCGTTTGGCCCGGACGGTGACATTACCGGTCCCGCAACCGATTTCGAGGACACGAAGCCCATCGGCGAGTTCAGCCTGGGCAATGAGCGTGTCGTAGACCCTGTTCATGCCCAGCAACCGGGTCAGCAGGTCGTAGCCCGGGAGCAGCGCATCGTGGCCGGCGGCGGGCAGGTAATCGTGCTTGTTTCCCTTGGCCTGACTAGAAGAATGTGGACGATGTTCGGTCATATCAACCATGGTGAACCGTTCAGGGCCAAAGCAGTTAGTCGATCCTCGGCGAAACTAGGACTATCTTTGGTCACATGACCCAGCCAAGTCGGCTCATCCGACATCGTGGCGGCGTCCCGATGTATCAGTATCCGACCGGTCTGGACATACCTCCGGTATCGGTTGTCCGCGCTGACCGCGACGACCTGCTTGAACGCGGCCGCCACATCCACGATTTCCCGGCGCTGTGGTACGCGCCAACGGCGGGGCTCGTGTACGTCGTCGCGGCAGGTGAAGTCGTCGACCCGAAACAGGTGGCGCATAGAGACGAAGGCGTCGGGGTGTTCTTCGATCCGGCCGCGTTGGGCCCGGGTGGGCTACCGCCGTGGCCGGCGTGGCGGGCCCACCCACTGTTGTTCCCGTTCCTGCACGGGCAGCCCGGCGGGCTGCTGCGGCTGCGACTGCCCACGGAGAGGCGGTCCGTATGGGACATGGCGATCGGGTCGATCGAGGTGGAATTGGCTGATCGGCGGGAGGGCTACCGGCAAGCGGCGCTGGCGCATCTGACACTGCTGCTCATCGACCTCGCGCGGCTGGCCGGTGATGTTGTGGGCGATCTGCGGCGTAGCGGCGAGCCACTGCTGGCCGAAGTGTTCGCGGTGATCGACCGACATCACACCGAGCCACTGTCGCTGCGTGACGTGGCGCGTGCGGTGGGCATGACGCCCGGACATCTGACCACCGTCGTGCGTCGCCGCACCGGGCGCACCGTGCAGGAGTGGATCACCGAACGCCGGATGGCCGAGGCGCGCAGCCTTCTCGCCGACACCGAATTGCCGGTCGGAGAGGTTGCCCGGCGGGTCGGGATGCCCGATCCGGGATATTTCAGCAGATCGTTCCGCCGGATCCACGGCACGTCACCCCGAGCCTGGCGTGGCCCCGCGCACCGCAGTCCGCTCGGCTAAGCACGCGCCGCGCGCTGGTCGAACGCGACCTTGACGGCCCCTGACTCCCCTTGATTCGCGATGGCCAGGAACGCGTCGCGCCACTGCTCGAGCGCGAACGTGTGGGTGAGCGCGGGCCGGAGGTCCACCCGGCCGTCGACCACCAGGTCGAGGTAGTGGTCGATGGCGTGCTTGCGTACGCCGTCCACCTCTTCGACCCCGAACGCGTTGGAGCCGACCCAGCTGATCTCCTTGAAGTACAACGGACTCCACTCCCAGCGGCCCGGCGCGTGCACGCCCGCCTTCACCAGGGTTCCCCGCGACGCGAGCACCCGCACGCCGACCTCGAACGTCTCCGGCTTTCCGACGGTGTCGTAAACGACGTCGATCGGGCCGGGGTAGGCCATCGGCAACCCCTGCAGGGGTTGCCGCAACCGGCCGCCGCCCCAGGCGACCAACTCCTCGATCAGGGCCAGCCGCGGCTCTGGCGCCAGCACCTTCGCCGCCCCGAGCCGGTCGGCCAGTTGCGCCTGCGCCTCGAACCGCGCCACCACCGCCACTTCCGCATCCGGGTAGAGCGCGGTCAGAATCGCGACGGCGCACGAACCGAGCGAACCCGCCCCGTACACCAGCACCCGGCCCGACGGCGGCGGCGGATGGCGGGTGATCGCGTGCAAGGACACCGAGAACGGGTCGGCGAACACGGCCAGCTCGTCGGGCACCGACTCGGGGACCGGGTGCAGCATGCTGTCGTGCGCCGGCATCAGCTCCGCGTAGCCGCCGGTGACGTCCGCCGATACTCCGGAATGGATGCCCGCCTTGATGTCGCCGTCGGTGAAACTCCAGCACAGGCTGTAGTCCCCCGCCTCGCACGCCGGACACACCGGTGCGATGCCACGCGGACGGCAGGACAGCCACGGATTGAGCACCACCCGCTGGCCGACCTCCAGTCCTCGGGCCTTCGGTCCCATCGCCACCACGTCGGCCACCACCTCATGACCCATGACTTGGGGGAACGAGCAGAACGCCGCCATCGCGTTGTCGGTGTCACCCTCGCCGAAGTCGAGCAGGATCTGCTTGGAATCCGACCCGCAGATGCCGGTGAGGCGGGGCCGGGTGATCACCCAATCGTCGTGCAGCGGTTGCGGATCGGGCACTTCCTGCAGAGCGACGGGGGTTCGGGCCAGGTTCTTGGCGAGCGCGTTGGCGTCGTCGGGCACCTCGATCGGCTCGCCCGGCACCCCGAAAACCAGCGCCTTCATGTCCGGCTGGGCCGGGCCATGGCTGCGGCGCCGGCGAGGTAGGTGTCGATGTCGGCGTTCTTCATGTCGACGACCGCCTTCATGTCCGGCACATAGTGCTCGAAACCGTCGCTGCCGAGCGCCGTAATGATGCCCGCGGCCACCTCGTCCGGTGGGAACTTGGGACCGTCGTAGAGGGGCGCGTCGTTGTCCGGCTGGTCCCAGATCTCGGTGTCGACGGGTCCCGGCTGGATCAGCTTCACCGAGACCCCGGTGTCGTGCAGGTCGACGGCCAACACCTCACTCCAGCCGCACAGCGCGAACTTGCTTGCGCAGTAAGCCGATTCGTGGATGATGCCGAGCCGGCCACCCACGCTGGACACGTTGACGATCAGGCCCGCATTTCGCTCCAGCATTTCTGGCAGCACGGCGAGGGTGAGGTGCATCGGGGCGAAGAAGTTGATCCGCATGACGGCTTCGGCGTCGGCCGGATCGAGGGCGGTGACGGCGCGGCGCTTCGGCACGGCGGCATTGTTGACCAGCACGTCGATGCCGCCGAGCGCGTCCCACGCCTGGCGGGCCAACGGGCCGATGCCCGCGGTGTCACCGAGATCGGCCGCCCACATCGTCGAGTCGGGCGAGGCCTTCCGGCAGTCGGCCAGCACCTCGGCGAGACGGTCTCGGCGGCGGGCGATCAGCCCGACCACCGCTCCCTGCGCGGCGAGCTGACGGGCCAGGGCGGCGCCCACCCCGGAAGAGGCGCCGGTGATGAGCACCCGCTTGCCCGCCGTCGAGAACGCCACGAATCGCAGTCTGCGCCGAAATGGGATTCCCGGTCGTTAAAACCGGCAGTTAGCAGCAGGGAATCCCATTTCGCGGGAAATCAGAACCGGTAGTCGCCCAGCCACAACGCGCCGACACCGGTCAACGAACGTTCGGCCTGGCCAAGCATCCCGGCACCACTGGCCGGCTGCCGGCGGATGCTGGTGCTCGAAGACGTCGTTAGGTCTGCGGGGGCCGGATAACGCTCGCGCCGTCCTCACCGTCAGAACCGCCGGCGCCGCCCGGGCCGCCGGTGCCGCCGTGGCTGCCGTAGTTGCGCTCACCGTCGGACGCGTCGCCACCATCGCCACCGTTACCGCCGTCGCCGCCGGAGGTGCCGCCCGCGCCGCCGTCGCCGCCGTTTCCGGGGG
>NZ_JBOGDB010000159.1:0-6262 GCF_050701515.1 Mycobacterium sp.
GGCCGGGGAGGCGGCCGGTCAGCTGGCGTCGATCCTGCCCGCAGCGCTCGGTGCGATCGGCGGGCTGGCCGGCGGCGCGGCGGGCATGGTCGGCCAGATCCCGCAGGCGCTGATGCAGACGGGTCAAGGCCTCGCGCAGGCCGCAACCCAAGGCATGTCCGGGATGATGTCGCAGAAACCATCGGACAGCGAAAAGCTGAAATCCGGTGCGGGCCTTGAACCCCTCGGCGATGCAGCGGGTACCGGCGGTGGCGCGGGTGGCGGTGGCGGCGGCGTTGGAGACACCCGTCCGGCCGGCGCCCTTGGCCCGCCGGTCAGCCCTTCTACATCGCATGTACCCCCGACCATCCCCGCCGGCGCCGACTCGGCACCGCCGGCCGTCACTCCTGCACGTGGCAGCGCGATGGGTGTCATGCCGATGGGCATGCCCATCGGTGGGCTGATGCCGCACGGCGGCGCCGGCCAGGGCGACGGGCGCGACGAGGTGCCGGCGGACAAGAAACTCGTCGTCCCACCCACCGCCAACACCGAGTCGGTGACCGGCAAGGTTTCCGACCGCACCGCGGTGGCCGCCGAGGCGTCTCGCGCCCGCGCCGAAACCGACGACTCCGACGACGAGCCGCCGCGCGGACCGGTGATGCGACGAATCACGTTGGCGCCGTTGCAGGATGACGGTCCGTGACGAGTTTCGACGACCTCGATAACGCCGCAAAGGTCAAATACAGCCAGACCGAGCTGGCGGCAACCTACGACGAACTGACGGCCGTCCTGGACCGGCTCGCGGCACTGCGCACCGACGCCGAGGATCCTGACGGCGATGTGCGTTTCCAACTCGGCCCGGACGGCCGGCTGCTGAGCATGTTCATCGACGAGTCGGTGCCCGGCCGGCTTACTCACTTGGGTCTCGAGGAAAAGATCAATGATTTGCTTGCTAGGGCCAATCTGGTTGCTCAAGAGTCCTGGAAGGCGAGTCGATGACGGTCGCCGACAAGTTGCCGAAGCTCACCGGCGCAAACTCGGCTAGGGTAGCGAAGTGACCACCCGGCCCTTCGCCCCGCCGCCGCGTGTGCCGCCTCCCGAGGCAGGTGGAGGCAAGATTGCCGTGGATGCGCCGATCGCCGCGCCGGTCCCGCCGCCGCGCAGCATCTGGGGAATCGTGCTGCCGATCGGCCTTATCGTCGGCGTCGTCGGCTTCATCATCGCGATGTACGCGTCCGGCCAGCGAACGCTTGCCACCGGATTTGCTATCTTCCCGCTCATCATGCTGATGAGCATGGGCGGAATGCTGTTCCGCGGGCGCGGCGCCGCGCAGAAAATGCCGTGGAGTCAGCTCGAGCAGTATCGCCGCGAGTACTTCGCGCGTCTCGACGAAGTGCGCGACGAAGTGCAGGACGCCGCCCACAAGCAGTGGGAGCACCGTGAGCACAGCCATTGGGCGCCTTCGGAATTGGTGAGCGTCGCCGGCTCACCCCGAATGTGGGAACGCCGGCCCGGCGATTCGGAGTTCGGGGTGGTGCGACTGGGCACCGGCCGGGTCGGGCTGGCGATGACCATCGACAAACCGCAGATTGCTGCGGCTTCCAAGATCGAACCCGCCACCGGCCATGCGCTGCGCAAATTCTTGCTCGAACAGCGTCACGTGCGGGGCATGGCCCGAGTGGTGTGGCTGGAGCGCAACCCCGGCATGTCCCTGGTCGGCGAGATGGACGACGTCCGCGGCGTCGCCCGCTCGATGATCTGCCAGCTGGCCGCCTTCCACAGCCCGGCGGACCTGCAGATCATGATCGTGTCGGCAGCGCCCGCGCGCTGGGACTGGGTGAAATGGCTGCCGCACTGCCAGCATCCCGGGGCCCGCGACGGCTGCGGCGAACGCCGGTTGATCTTCGGCTCGCCCACCGAGTTGGAAAGCTTCGCCGGCGACGACCTGTTGGATCGCAAGGAATGGACACCGCCGGCCAGCGGCCTGCACGGCGGGCCGGATCCGTCGGCGCCGCCGCTGTGGGTGATCGTCGACGACAACTGCGGTGCGGCCGAGGATTGGGCGGGCGCCACCGGTAAGCGCGGCGTCGGGCGGGTGTGCTTCGTGCGGCTGGCGCCCGAGATCGGGGCCGGAGCCGCTGGGCCGGCGACATCCCACCAGGGCGTCGGCTTCGACCCCGACACCACCTATCGGCTGTCCGGCGGGGTGCTGCGCAAGCGAGTGGGGGTGGGCTACCGGTGACCTCACTGCCCGAAGAGCTCGACGACGCCTTCTACGCCGTCGCCGACACCATGAGCATCGCCGATGCCGAGCGGTTCGCCCGCGCGCTGGCACCATGGCGGCCGGTCGGTTCCGCTACGGCGGTGACTTCCGACGGCGCGGCCCGAGACCTGTTGGAAGTGCTGGGAATTCGCGATGCCCGCAAGCTTGACGTGGACCGGTTGTGGTCGGCGCGACGCACCCAGAACCGGCTGTGGATGCGCTTCCCCATCGGCCTCGACCCGGCCGGCGAAGTGGTCGAGCTGGACCTGAAGGAGACATCTCAGTACGGGATGGGCATGCACTCGGTGCTGATCGGCTTCTCCGGTTCGGGCAAGTCCGAGACGATCATCACCGAAGTCACCTCGCTGGCGCTGACCCATTCCCCCGAGACCGTCAATGTGGCGTTCCTGGACTGGAAGATGAAGTCCGCCGGCATCGTGCTGGAACGCTTCCCGCACGTCGTCGCCAGCGTCAGCAACCTTGGCGACGAGATGCACCTGGTCGAGCGCATGCTCGAAGCGTTGGAGGGCGAGCTCGACCGTCGCGGCGCGTTGTGCGCGGCGACGAACTGCAAGGACCTCAACGTCTACAACGAAAAGCGGATGATCGACCCGTCGCTGGAGCCGGTGCCCGGCCTGGTGGTGATCATCGACGAGTACCAGGAGCTGTTCGGCAGCGAGCTGGGCAGTAAGTTCATCGATCTATGCTGGCGCATCGTCCGCCAGGGCCGCTCGCTGCACGTGTTCCTGCAGCTGGCCGGGCAGACCGTCGACGTGCACCGCCTGCAGAAGATCCGCAGCCTGATCGGCTTTTTCATGTCGCTGCGCACCGGCACAGAGGAAGACTCGCGGGAGGCCATCGGCTCGTCGATCGCCGCACACCTGCCGGAAAAGGGCAAGGAGGGCACCGGCTACCTGCGCGAGGGCCAGCGCCCGCCGCGCGAGTTCCGGGCGTTCTACTCCTCTCCGCCGTTCGTGCCGCCGCTGGAGTCCGGGCCCGCGCCGGTGGCAGCGGCGGGCACCTGGTTCGCCCCGCGCTCGTTCACCGCAACCGTCGCCCCCGACGAGGACGGCCTGTTGGCCACCCCTGAGGTCAACGGCCAAGTGCCGGCTCCGGTGCAGGAGCCGACCCCGATACCGCTGGCCCCCGGCGAGCTGCCGCCGACCCTTGTCGACACGGTCGTCGACTCGTTGCAGGCCACCGGCGTCCGCCCGCCACGGCAGCTGTGGCTGCCGCCGCTGAACAACCCGGCGACGGCCGACGAGCTGGTGCGGCTGGTCCGGGGGAAGCCCTGGGACGTCGAGTACGGCGACAGCCCCGGGCTGGCGTTCGCGGTCGGCATCGAGGACCGGCCGCGCCAGCATCGCCAGGACGTGCATTTCCTGGATCTGTTGTCCGCCAACGGATTGGTGATCGGCGCACCGCAGTCGGGTGTGACGACGACGCTGGCCACGATGATGACCACCGCGGCACTGACCTACCGCCCGGAGCGCGTGCAGTTCTATTGCGTGGCCGCCGGCGGACCCAGTCTGGCCGCGGTGGCGGGCCTGCCGCATGTGGCCGGCTTGGCACCGGCGGTGGACCGCGAAGGCGTGGGCCGCATCGTCGCGTCGGTGCAGGGCATCGTTGCCGAGCGGGAGGCGGTGTTCGCCAAGACCGGGCTGGACATGGAGGAGGTCCGTCGGCGCAAGTTCGGCGCGAAACCCGAACCGGTACCGGTGGCGGGCGGCGACGTGATACTTGTCATCGACGGCTGGGCCACCTTCGCGGCCGAGTACCCCCAGCTGGTCGAACAGATCGTCGCGCTGTCGCGGGCGCTTAGTTACGGCGTGCACGTGGTGATTTCCCACACCAGCTACCTGCAGGGTTTGAAGCAGGCGCTCAAGCCGCTGGCCACCGCCCGTATCGAACTCCGCCTCACCGACCCCGGCGACTCGGAGATGGACCGCATGCTGGCCCGCAAGGTGCCCAAGGGGGTGCCGGGCCGCGGGCTCACCAAGGCCGGAATGCATGTGCTGATCGGCGTGCCGGAACTGGCCGAGCGGACGGGGTCTGATGTCGCCGGCCAAGCGGCTCCGGCTGGGCGGGTCGCCGCGCGCGACATCGGACCGGTGATCGCCGAGGTGTCCGGCATCCAGAAGGCTGCGACCGTCAGCCGGCTGCCCGAGGCGGTGCCCTACGAAGAGGTCGAGCGGCTGGCCCGGCCACACACCCGGGTCGGACTGGTCGCGTTCGGTTTGTCCGAGGCCGACCTCGGCCCCGCGTACCTCGACCTGGTCGACCACCCGCATGCGATAGCCGTCGGCGCACCCCGCTCCGGCCGGACCAATTTCCTGCGGGTGCTCTGCCGTGCGATCACCTCCGCCTACCGCCCCGACGAGGCCCAGCTGCTGGTGCTCGATCCGCGCCGAACGCTGCTGGGCGTGGTCCAGGGCCCGCACCTGCGCGACTACGCCTACACCCAGACCGCGCTCCGCGAAGCGATCCGCGCACTCGTTGCTGAGCTGGACAACCGGCAACCGCCGCCGGGCACCACGCAGCAGGAAATGATGACCAAGAAGTTCTGGTCCGGGCCCGAAATCTTCGTTGCCATCGACGATGCCGGTGTGTGGCCGACGATGGACAATCCGCTGATGGCGCTGGGGCCGCATATCGAGGGCGCCCGCGACACCGGATTGCACGTATTTGCCGCAACCGCCGTCGCAAACTGGAACCAGGTGGCCATCGGCAGCTCGCTGCTTGGCAAACTTCGCGCGTCGCTCGCACCGACGTTGATCTTGGACGGACGGCGCGAAGCCGGCAAGATTGTCGCCGACATTGTCGCCGAGCCCCAGCGCCCTGGCAAAGCGGCGTTCTTTACCAGATTTGGCACTTCAGGTGCGCTGATCGGGTGGAGTAATCCGCCGACCCTGCCCACCGCAGCCGTTCCGCAAACTTAGGCGTACAGTGTTGGCGATCCTAAAATTCGTGCTGTGGTGTAAGCCACACCACCCGTACACTTCAATAACCAGCTACGTCAGTCGGGAGAGAACATGCTGATTAACGTTGATCCGGCCATCCTTGCCGCAGCCGCCAGTTCGGAAACCGGAGGGGCCGCCACCATGGCGAGTGCGGCGGCCGCGGCCGCGGGGCCGACCTGCGCGGTCATGCCCCCTGGCGCCGACGATGTGTCGGTGCGGGCAGCCGCCGCGCTCTGCGCGCGGGGCGCCGCGACATCGGGCATCCTGGCTGAGTACATCGCCATGCGGCAGTTGTTCGCTGGTGCGATAGGCACCAGCGGCGCGACCTACACCGCGGTCGAGGGCATCAACGCCGCCACGATGGCCGCGGGAGGGGCCTAGCCGTCAATGGCGGGCCAGTGGAGTGCGTTGCCCCCAGAGGTCAACGCCGGTCAGTTGATGGCTGGCGATCAAGGAGCCAGCGTCGCGGCGGCGACCGCAGCCCATGAGGCGCTGGCGGCCGCGCTAGCTGCCGAGGGCGCCCGGATGGGCGCCACCACCGGGGCCACCGCGGCCACCGGCTGGATCGGTGCGGGCGGCACCGCGATGATCGCCACCGCGATCCCCTACGTCGCCGCGCTCGAGGCGCTTTCCGCATGGGTGCAGCAGTCGGCGGCGTCGGCGGCGGCCATCGAACAGGCCTACGCCACCGCACGGGCCGCGATGATCCAGGTTCCCATCTGCACCACCAATCGCACGACTCAAGTAGCGCTGGTGAAGACAAACATCGTCGGCCAGAACACGCCGGCCATCATCGGCCTCGACACCGAGTACTTCGGGCACTTCTGGACCAACAACGCCGCGCAGATGGGCTCCTACGAGGGCATCGTGACGCCCATACTCGCCGCGCTGGGCATCCCGCCACCGGCCGCGCCGCTGACCGCCAACCCCGCGGGAATGGCGGGCCAGGCCGCCGCGATCGGCGAGGCGGCCGCCCACGGTGCGGCCAGTGCCGCGATGTCGCAGAGCCTGCAGGGCGTCAATCAGGCGGCCGCGGCCGTCGAACCCACCGCCGCCGCCC
>NZ_JBOGDB010000160.1:0-8851 GCF_050701515.1 Mycobacterium sp.
TGCGTAAGAACGGCGGCATCTTGGCACGAGGGTTCGAGGGCCAGACCATTCCGGGATTGGGCATCACCTTCCACGGGGGCACCCCGACGAACAGTCCTGTCGTCGATCCTGGCGGTCCAGGTCCCGAAGACGACGTTTATGCCTACCCGACCACCGACGTCGCACAGCAGCACGACTTGCTCGGCGGCGACGCCCCCGCCGTGCCGTGGAATGTGTTGTCCTGGCTGAACTCGGGAGCCTCCTACGCCCTCCTGCACGGCGACGTTCCGAACAGGTCTATCGCCGGGGTGGGCGACCCGGCCGACCCGAAGGTCATCTATCAGGACACCGTGGGCGACACCGACTATTACATGATCACGGCACCGCTTCTGCCGATGTTCATGCCGTTGGAGATGGCCGGCGTTCCCGGACCGCTGTTGGCGGTGGTGGACGCTCCGGCGCGGGTTTTGGTCGAGTGGGGGCATTACCACGGAACCAGCCCAGGCCAGCATGTGCAGTTCCAGCTGCTGCCCGAAACCGACCCCATCACCATGCTGGTCAACCTTGCCGTCTCCGTCCCGGTCGGCATCGACGACGGCCTGCAGGGAGCGGGGCTCGGTCGGGCACTCGGTACCGACGATGTCTACCGTCCGTTCGGCGTGGGTGGTCAGGCTTATGACAAGACGTCCGGACTGCCCGTTGATGATGAGACCGCACCGCTGAATGCGCTGGATGCCGTACCACTGAATGTCGCGGCGGCGCCCGACCCGGGGCCGCCCGTGGCGCTGGCCGGTGACACACCGGAGATCAACCCCACGCCGGAGATCAAATCCACGCCGCAGGAGACCGAGCTGGAGAACGACGCACCGGAAGGGAACGCTCCTGCGGAGAGCACCAAGCCGCGTCCGCTTCGGGACGTACTGCGCCTCCCGATCCAATTCGATCGGCCTGACCGGCCGGCCACTCGCCAGAACGGTCAGAACGGCGATGGGCCGTTGCGGCGGGTGATCAACGCCCTGACCGGGCAGCGGCCGGATCCGACACCCGAACCGGCCAGTGACGACAAGCCGAAAGAAAGTGAGCAGCCGGCCGCCTAAGCCCGACGGCGTCAGCAGGACACGTCGACGAAGACGGTCCTGCCCGTCACCGTGGTGACGGTGTGGTCGCCGGCCCCGGGAACCCCGGAGTCCATCCGGGAGTAGGTCTGACCGGGCCGAACGGCGCTCACCGAGCACGTGTCCAGTGCGGCGGTGCCGACGCGGTTCACGATGACGTGGTAGCCCTGCGAGCGCAGGTTGGCGATCGTCGAGTCCACCGACGACGGTCCGGACGGAGCGGCATTGGCGGTTGCGGCGAAAGCCGTTGCGGCAGCGGCCAGTGCACTTGCGGCAAGTGTGCCGATGCCGATCTTCTTTATTGTCATGCTCTGGAGTGATCGCCCAGGGCATGACCGTTACATACGAAAGCTGGATCAGACGTCGCAGTTGAGCGAGACGGTGATCGATCGGCTGACCACCACGGTGACGGCCTCGCGGTCCTTGCCCTTGCCGACCCAGAACGTCCGCGTCACCTCCTGCGGATTCCGGACACTGGTGACGATGCACTCGCCGAGGGGAGCGTTGCCCACCCGGTCGATGACCACGTTGTAGCCCTCGGCTTCCAGCTGGCCGATCGTCTGGTATGCACCACCCGGCGCAATGGGTTGCGCCGTTGCCACACCTGCCGGGGCGAGCACCACACTTGCCGCCGCGATTCCCGCTGCCACGCTCCAGGCTGCACGCATGCCAGCCTCCGTCCTGCCAGGCCCCACCTATACAAGTCATCGTTCGCGACACCCGAATCGTTGCCGGGGGCTTCCGAACGTTCGCTGTGGTATCAACGGGCGTGCGCCGCTTCGCACTCATCTCAACGACGGTGCTGCTGTGTGTGGCGGCCTGCGGCCAGACCGGCGGCCCGACGTCGGGGACGCCGACGACGGCGTCGAGCCAATCGGCCCAGGTCAATCCGGCCAATATCGCGCGGGTGCGCGGCGAGCTGCCCGCCGGATATGAAGTCGCCGACGTGTCCGGTCCGGCCTCGCCCGTCGCGTTCTGGGGCTTCGGACCCGGCTGGGTGACCGACCCGCCCGGGTGCGGAGCCCTGGCCAGTCCGGTGCCCGACGGGGCGGCGACCAGCGGCTGGTCCGGATCCGGGCCCGGCGGCATCGTTTACGCCGTGGCGACCGGATCCCCGCCGGCGCGCATCGAATTGGATCCGGCGGTGGTGGCCGAATGCGGGCAGTGGACGGTGATGTCCGGGCAAACCACCGGCGCCGTGAGCCTGATCGAGGCACCGAGCATCGACGACGCCGCCACCGTCGGCATGTCCACCGTCGCCACGACGGTCGTGGAGGGCGGCACCGAAACAACCTCGACGGCAAGCACGTTCAGCGCATACCTCGGCGACTACCTCGCGTTCGTCACTGTAGTCACCGATCCCGGATCGCCGAATCCCCCGCTGGGCCAGGACTTCGCCGCCGCATTGCTGGCCGAAACGGTGTCCGCGTTACGCGGTTGAGCGCCCGCCGTTGGGTACATTGACGACGATGCTCAACCCGAGGGCGGTGTTCGCCGTCGCATGCGCCGGCGTACTCGCCGCGTGCGGCTCCGGCGACTCGTCGGATTCCGAAACGCACGCCGATATCGCCAACGTCGCCAGTGTTAAGTCGACGTTCGGCCCGCAGTTCGAGGTGAGCAATGTCGCACCGACCGGTATCGACCCACGCCTGCTCGCGCCGCAGACCCTGCCGCAGGGCATGAAGTTCGAACCCGCCGACTGTGCGAAGTTCGCGAGCGAGCAGGTACTGCCGTCGGGGTTGAAGGGCAACATGGCCGCGACCTCCGCTGAGGGCGAAGGCAATCGCTTCATCGCGATGGCCGTCGAGACGTCCGAGCCGGTGCCGTTCAACGATCCCGGACAGGCCTGTCGGAAGGTGGGATTCGGCGGCGGTGCGGTGCGCGGCATGGTCGAGGTGGTGGAGGCACCGCGGATCGACGGTGTTCGCACGCTCGGCACGCATCGGGTGCTGCAGACGGACGTCGGCGGCAAGCCCCGCACCGGTGAGCTCTACAACTACGTGGCCAGTTTCGGCACCTTCTTGGTGATCGTCACGGCGAACCCGCTGGTGCTGCCCGACAAGCCGGTCGCGCCGGTCAACACCGAGCGCGCCCGCGAGCTGTTGACCGCATCGGTGGCCGCGGTCAGGGGCTGAGGGCTCAGCGCACGCCGCGCGGGCGGAATTGAATGCTGATGCGTGGGCCGGTCGGTCTGGTCGTCTTCGGTACCGAGTGTTCCCAGGTGCGTTGACACGACCCGCCCATCACCAGCAGGTCGCCGTGGCCCTGCGGTAGCCGTAGCGACGCGCCGCCGCCGCGCGGGCGCAGCGCGAAAACCCTTGCCGCGCCGACGCTGACGATGGCAACCATGGTGTCTTCGGTGCTACTCCGCCCGATGGTGTCGCCGTGCCAGGCGACACTGTCGCTGCCGTCGCGATACAGGCACAGGCCCGCGGTGGTGAATGGCTCGCCGAGCTCGGTGACGTAGGTGTCGCTGAGTCGCAACCGCAGCTCCTCGATCATCGGATGCGGCGCGGATTCGGTCGCCAGGTCGTGGAAGCTGACCAGTCGCGGCACGTCGACCACCCGGTCATACATCTGCCGGCGCTCGGCGCGCCAGGGGACGCCGGCGCACAGCGCCTCGAAGAGCTCGTCGGACAGCGGGTCGCCGAGCCAGCCGGAATGGACATCGATCCACGCGCCATTGCCGAGGTCGCGGCGTTCGGCGTGCTCGAAGAGCGGAGCCTGGACTGGCATTGTCACCCGCCGAGTGTATCGCACATGCGTTCGAAAACTCAGAGCCGGACCGCCCCCGGGCCCTGCCCGGCCAGCACGTCGCTGGGATTGGACAGTGCGCAGGTCTTGAGGCTCAGGCAGCCGCAACCGATGCAGCCGGTGAGGTTGTCGCGCAGCCGTTGCAGGTGCACGATGCGGTCGTCGAGGTCCTGGCGCCAGCTCGCGGAGAGCCGGCCCCAGTCCTTGCTGGTCGGGACGCGGTCGGTGGGCAGAGTGGCCAGCGCCTCCCGGACCCGGGCCAGCGGAATGCCGAGCCGTTGCGACATTCGGATGAACGCCACCCGGCGCAGCGTATCGCGGGCGTAGCGGCGTTGGTTGCCGGACGTGCGACGGCTGACGATCAGTCCCTCGCGTTCGTAGAAGTGCAGGGCGGATACGGCCACACCGCTGCGGTGGGCCATTTCGCTCGGCGTGAGCTCGTGGGTCTCCATACACCTCAACTTAAGTTGAGGTGACCGATCGCGCTACCGTGCTAGGTGTGTCCGAGACCACGCTCGGGGTGGACTCCGAGGTCGGGGAGTTGCGGGTTGCCATCCTGCACCGGCCGGGCGCCGAACTGCAGCGGCTCACGCCGCGCAACAACGACGCGCTGTTGTTCGACGGGCTGCCCTGGGTGGCGAAGGCCCAGCAGGAACACGATGCGTTCGCCGACCTGCTGCGGTCGCGCGGCGTCGAGGTGCTACTGCTGTCCGACCTGTTGACCGAGGCGCTGTGCAGTGGCGCGGCCCGCATGCACGGGATCTCGGCCGCGGTGGATGCGCGACGGCTGGGAATGCCTCTGGCGCACGAGCTTTCGTCATATCTACGGACACTGGAGCCGGCCGCTTTGGCGCATATCCTGACGGCCGGCATGACGTTCACCGAGCTGCCGGTCGCCGGCGGCGAGCTGTCACTGGTCCGCCGCATGCACCACGGTGGCGACTTCGTGATCGAACCGCTGCCGAACCTGTTGTTCACCCGCGACTCCTCGTTCTGGATCGGCCCCCGGGTGGCGATCACGTCGCTGGCGCTGCCGGCCCGGATCCGCGAGACATCGCTGACCGACCTGATCTACGCGCACCATCCACGCTTTCTCGGTGTCCGGCGGGCATACGAGTCGCGGTCCGCACCCGTCGAGGGCGGTGACGTGTTGCTGCTGGCTCCCGGTGTGGTCGCCGTCGGGGTGGGGGAGCGGACGACGCCGGCCGGGGCGGAGGCCTTGGCGCGCAGCCTGTTCGACGACGATCTCGCCCATACCGTGCTGGCGGTGCCGATCGCCCAGGAGCGGGCGCAGATGCACCTCGACACCGTCTGCACGATGGTCGACACCGACGCCGTCGTGATGTACCCGAAGATCGTCGACTCGTTGTCGGCGTTCACCATTCACCGCAATGGAGACGGCGGGGTGAAGATCGACGACGAGGCCCCGTTCCTGGAGGCCGCGGCGAATGCCATGCAGATCGAGAAGCTACGGGTGATCGCGACGGGCCTAGACCCCGTCACCGCCGAGCGTGAGCAATGGGACGACGGCAACAACACGCTGGCGCTGGCCCCTGGTGTGGTGGTGGCCTACGAGCGCAACGTCGAAACCAATGCGCGGCTGCGAGATTCGGGCATCGAGGTGCTGCCCGTCGCGGCGGGTGAGCTCGGCACCGGCCGCGGCGGCCCACGCTGCATGTCCTGCCCCGCCGGCAGGGACCCTCTGTAGGTGTCGCCGATTTCTGCATCAGGGCTGTGGTCGCCCGTCGAATCACGACCATGGTGCAGATTTCGCGCAAGGATGGAAGAACTACCGCCAGCTGGGCAGCCAGATCTGCATGTTCCATGTCTGCTGCGATATCGGTAGGCCGGTGAGGATCGGATACAGCCAGGCGAAGTTGGTAATGACAACCGCGAGATAGCAACTGACGACGATGAGCCCGAGCGATCTTCGCTCGGCGCTCTGATTCGGCTGATGCAGAACGTCTCCTAGGATCATCGCGATCGCCAGCACCAGGAACGGCGCCATCGTGGACGCGTAGAAGAAGTACATCTGCCGGTCGATGTCGATGAACCACGGCAGGTAGCCGGCGAAATAGCCGACCAGGATTGCGCCATACCGCCAATCCTTCTTGACGAAGGCCCGCCACAGCGCCCAGCCCAGCACGGCCACCGCGAGGAACCACATGGCCGGGGTTCCGACCAGCATCACGGCCTTGACACACGACTGCGTCCCGCAGCCGGGGACGTTCTCCTGGGTGATTGCATACAGCACCGGACGCAGCGACATCGGCCACGTCCACGGCTTCGACTCCCACGGGTGATGGTTGCCATCGGCATTGGTCAGCCCGGAGTGAAACTTGTACACGCCGTACGTGTAGTGCCACAGCGAGCGCACCGCGTCCGGCAGGATCCCGTCGGGCCCGATCGACCGACCGGCCTCATAGCGATTGGTGCCGGTCTCGGAGGCGAACCACGGCGCATAGGACGCCAGGTACACCCCGAACGGGATCAGTCCCAGCGCATAGACGGCCGGGCCGAAGTCGCGCCGCAGCGCACCCAGCCACGGCCGCGGCACCCGGTACTGCCGACGTGCGGCCACGTCGAACGCCAGCGTCATCAGTCCGAAGAACACCACAAAGTAGAGCCCGGACCACTTTGTGGCACAAGCCAATCCGAGCAACACGCCCGCACCGAACCGCCACCACCGAACACCCAGCCGCGGACCCCACGGGGTTTCGCCGATGCGGCCCTCGAGCAGCGCGATGTGCAGGCGCTCGCGCACCTGGTCGCGATCCACGATCAAGGCGCCGAACGACGCCACCACGAAGAACGCCAGGAACCCGTCGAGCAGGGCGGTGCGGGAGGTGACGAAGCTGACCCCGTCGGCGATGATCAGCAGCCCCGCGATGGCGCCCACCATGGTCGACCGGCTCATCCGCCGCGCGATCCGAGCCACCAGCGCGACCATGATGACGCCACACACCGCGCCGCTGAACCGCCAGCCCAGCCCGTTGTAGCCGAACAGTGCCTCGCCGATCGCGATCAGTTGCTTGCCGACCGGCGGATGCACGACGAGCCCGTAGCCGGGGTTGTCCTCCAGGCCGTTGTTATGCAGGATCTGCCAGGCCTGCGGCGCGTAGTGCTTCTCGTCGAAGATCGGGGTGCCGGCGTCGGTCGGTGAGCCGAGATTGAGGAAGCGGGTCAGCGCCGCCAGCGCGGTGATGATCGCTGTCATCGTCCAGCCCTGCAGCCGGTCGACGGGCCCGAAGTCGGCGACGGGCACCAGCGGTGCGGGGCTGATGACGGGGACCGAGCGCGCGGCCGATGGCGATTCGGTAGCGGGGGCGGTCACGCCTCTAGATCGTAGGCTGTGCGGAATGAGCCCTGGTCGGTTGTTGCTGGCGGCCACCCCGCTGGGCTTGCCGACGGATGCCTCCGCCCGGCTGATCGCCGCGCTGGGCAGCGCCGATGTGGTCGCCGCCGAGGACACCCGGCGGGTCCGGACGCTGGCGCAGGCCCTGGATGTCCGGATTGCCGGCAAGGTGGTCAGCCTGTTCGACCAGAACGAGGCGACGCGGGTTCCGGGGCTGGTCGAGGCGATCAGGGGCGGCGCGACGGTTCTTGTCGTCAGTGACGCGGGCATGCCCGTCATCAACGATCCCGGCTACCGGCTGGTGGCCGCCTGCGTGGACGCCGGGCTGCCGGTCGGCTGCCTGCCCGGCCCATCGGCGGTGACGACGGCGCTGGCGGTGTCCGGGCTGCCTTCGGACCGGTTCTGCTTCGAGGGCTTTCCACCGCGCAAGCGGTCGGCGCGCAGGACGTGGCTTGGCGGCCTGGTGGCCGAACAGCGGACCGCCGTGTTCTTCGAGTCACCTCGGCGGCTGGCGGCCTGCCTGCACGATGCCGTCGAGGTGCTGGGCCCGGACCGGCGTGCGGTGGTGTGCCGCGAGCTGACCAAGACGCACGAGGAGGTCGTGCGCGGCTCGCTGGCCGAGCTCGCCGACTGGGCGGCCGACGGGGTGCTCGGCGAGATCACCGTTGTGCTGGCCGGCGCGCAGCCGCGTGCCGACCTGGAGACGCTCGTGGCGGAAGTGAACCAGCTCGTCAACGACGGCATGCGGGTAAAGGACGCCTGCGCTCAGGTGGTCGCCGCGAATCCCGGCGCACCGTCGCGGCGTGACCTCTACGATGCGGTGTTGCGCTCACGCGACTGACAGGGAGGCTTCGTGGCATTGCCTGCGCTCGTGCTCGTCCATGGCGGCGCGCACGCCGCCGACTGCTGGGACCTCACCGTCGGTGAAATCCACCGCCTGGCACCGGAATTGACTGTGCTGGCAGTCGACCTACCCGGCCGGCGATCGAAGCCGGGAAACCTGGAGACCGACACCATCGCCGATTGGGTGGACTCCGTCATCGCCGATATCGAGGACGCCGGGCCGGACGATGTCGTCATCGTTGGTCACTCCCTGGCGGGGGTGACGGTTCCAGGGGTGGTGACCAAGCTCGGGGCGTCGCGGGTGCGCGAGATGGTCTTCGCTACCGCGTTCGTCCCGCCGGAGGGCACCGCGGTGGCGGACACGCTGGCCGGGCCGCTTGCCGGGTTGGCGCGTCGTGGTGCGAAGAGGGGCACGCCAGGCGAGCTGTATCCGGCGATGGCGAGGTTCGCCTTCTTCAACGGAATGTCGCGTGCCCAGCGCCGATTCATCGCCGGCAGGCTGTGCGCGGAGTCCGCGCGAATCCCCGCGGAGAACGTGTCCCGGCGTGACATGCCCGACGAGGTGCCACGGACCTGGATCCTGACCACACGCGATCGCGCCCTTTCGGTCGGATCGCAGCGCAGGAGCATCGCGGCGCTCGGCGGGGTTAGAAACAGCTGCGGTCTGAGTGATCGGTGGTTGTCGGTGGTGTGCTGTAGGAACAGATACATGAATTTGGCGTCGTGGGCTGAGCGCAACGGTGTTGCGCGCGTGACCGCGTATCGCTGGTTCCGTGCGGGCTTGCTGCCCGTCCCGGCGCGTAAG
>NZ_JBOGDB010000161.1:0-1605 GCF_050701515.1 Mycobacterium sp.
GAAGAAGCTCAACCCCAACGGCGGCGCGATCGCGCTCGGCCACCCGCTCGGCGGTTCCGGTGCCCGCATCATGACCACGATGCTGTACCACATGCGGGACAAGGGAATTCAGTACGGCCTGCAGACCATGTGTGAGGGCGGCGGCCAGGCCAACGCCACCATCATCGAGCTGTTGTGACGGACACCGTGACCGGACCCGCGGCGCTGGCCGAGCGCCGCGGCAACGTCATGGTCATCACGATCAACCGGCCCGAGGCGCGCAACGCCATCAACGCCGCGGTCAGCGTCGCCGTCGGTGACGCGATCGAGGAGGCCCAGCAGGACCCGGATGTCCGCGCCGTGGTGATCACCGGCGCCGGCGACAAGTCCTTCTGCGCGGGAGTCGATCTCAAGGCACTCGCCAAGGGCGAGAACGTGATGCATCCGGACCACCCGAAGTGGGGCTTCGCCGGATATGTGCGCCACTTCGTCGACAAGCCGACCATCGCCGCGGTCAACGGCGCCGCATTGGGCGGCGGAACCGAACTGGCGCTGGCCAGCGATCTGGTTGTCGCCCGAGAAGGCGCGAAATTCGGATTGCCCGAAGTGAAGCGGGGCCTCATCGCCGCCGCCGGCGGGGTGTTCCGACTCGTCGAGCAGCTGCCGCGCAAGGTGGCGTTGGAGTTGATGTTCACCGGTGAGCCGATGTCGGCGGCCGACGCGTTGAAGTGGGGACTCATCAATCAGGTGGTGCCCGACGGCACCGAACTGGATGCTGCACTCACGCTTGCCGATCGGATCACGGTCAACGCACCGCTGGCGGTCCAGGCGAGCAAGCGAGTGGCCGTCGGCGTCGACGAGCGAGTCATCACGGACGACGAGGCGGGCTGGTCGAGGACCATGCGAGAGGTCCTCGAACTGATGAAGTCCGAAGATGCGAAAGAAGGACCGCTGGCGTTCACGGAGAAGCGCCAACCCGTATGGAAAGCAAAGTAGGAACGCTGATGAAGCGACAGATATTCGAACTTGAGCACGAACAGCTGCGCGAGACCGCCAAGCAGTTCATCGAACGCGAACTCGTACCCAACGCCGAGAAGTGGGAGCAAGAGCGCATCGTGGACCGGTCGGCGTATCTGGCAGCCGGCAAGTATGGGCTGATCGGGTTCAACATGCCAGAGGAGTACGGCGGCGGGGGAGTCGACGACTTCAGGTTCAATGCCGTGATCGATGAGGAGATGGCCAAGGCCGGCGTGCCCGGCCCCGCGCTGAGCCTGCACAACGACATTGTCAGCCTTTACTTCAGGGACCTGGGCAACGAAGAGCAGAAGAAACGGTGGCTGCCCGGCATCGCCAGCGGCGAGCTGATCGTCGCCATTGCGATGACCGAACCGGGAGCGGGCAGCGACCTGGCGGGTATTCGCACGACGGCGGTTCACGACGGTGACGACTGGATTGTGAACGGCTCCAAGACCTTCATCTCGTCGGGCATAAACAGCGATCTCGTCATCGTGGTGTGTCGCACCGATCCCGAAGCGGGGCACAAGGGCTTCACGCTCCTTGTGGTGGAGCGCGACATGGAGGGTTTCACCCGCGGGCGCAAGCTGGACAAGATGGGTCTGCATGCCC
>NZ_JBOGDB010000162.1:0-7085 GCF_050701515.1 Mycobacterium sp.
TCAGGTCCCCGGCGGTCACGGTGCGCAGCTGCACGCCGCGCTCGTCGGCAATGTCAATCACGCGTTCGAGGTCGCGCATCGACCGATAGAGCCGGTCAGGGTGCCAGCAGATCAGCGCGCCGAACTCGGCTCGCTTCATCGCGTCGAGCATGGCATCGAAGTCGGGCCGGTGCTTGCCGTTGTACGCGGAAATGTCGTTGTCGGTGTAGGTGGCTACGATGTCCCACCCCAACCGCTCGGCGAGCGCGGTGCAGTCGTCGAGCTGGCGGGCCACGCCGAGCGCTTCCCCGGTCTGGTCGTCGCTGATTCGGGTGTATATCGCGGTGCGCACGAGGTACAGTCTAGTGCATCATCTCAACATTCTTGTTCAATGCGGCGTACACACCGACGCCCTGGGCTACCGGCAATAGTGCCGTCACGTACGTCATGGTGTCCGGGGCGGGACGAATGGTCACCGTACGGTCGGACTCGGCCTTCGCGGCTCGGTCCACCACCGACTGCACGTCCAGCCGGCAGGCGATCTCTTTCGCCGCCGCTGTCACTCGCGCGTCGCCCATCCCGTCGAGTTTGGTGACGTCTGCGCACAATTCAGCGTCCAAGATCCGTCGGTCCTCGACATCGAGGCACGCCGACTCACGCACGATCAACGTGGCCCGCCACTCCGAGAGCGCGCCGCACTCCAACGCCGCCAGCGTGTGCGGCATCTCATGCACCAGGGCTTTCGCGAAGCCCAGATGCCGTCCACCGCGCGCCGGTGAATCCCGCCGCGCCAACGCCACCTCGCTGGCCACCCCACGACCCTGCTTGTCCCGAGGCACTCCGGCCGCCGCCTCGTCGGCGCGGCGCAACTCGTCCAACGCCGCGGCCGCGCGGGCCTGACCGGCCGCCGCCGCCGACTTCACCCGCTCCAACCGGCTGATTTCGTCAACCAGGGCTGACTGATCGAACATACATTCGACTATAGCCAGGGGCTCCGACAAATAGTTACGGGTGTAGCGCCGCTTCCTTGACCAGTTGAGTCCGCGACGAAAGGCCCAGCTTGGCGTACACGTGGGTGAGGTGGGTCTGTACCGTCCGCGGCGAGATGAACAGCCGGGTGGCGATGTCCCTATTGGCAAGTCCCTCACCCAGCAGCCGGACGACGTCGAGCTCGGTCGGCGTCAGCGACGCCCAGCCGCTCGAAGGCCGTTTGCGCTCGCCGCGACCGCGCTGCGCGTAGGCGATCACCTCCTCGATGGACAGCATCTCGCCGTCAGCCCATGCCGATTCGAAGTCATTGTCGCCCATCGCATCACGCAGAGCTTCAATACGGTCGTCGTGTCCTGACTGGTAGATCTTCCACCGCACCATGCCCATGCGTCGGCGGATGGCTTCGCTGGCGCCGAAGACGCGCGCGGCTTCAGAGTGTCTGCCTGATGCCCCGTCGACGGTGGCAATGCATTCGAGCATGTCCGGGACATCCAGGTACGCACGAAGCTCACCAGCGAGTGCGAGCGCCTGGTGCCCGTCACGTTCGGCCTGTTCGGGTTGACCCTGCGCGACCGCTATCCAGGCACGCGTCGCGAGGGCCCTGGCCAGGACCGAGCCGGTGGTGGCGGACGCCGCCTCGTCCGCAATCCTGCGTGCCTCGCGATTATCCCCACCGGCCAGCAACGACAACGCCACCAAGCTTGCGTTGTTGGTGACGACCTCCCGCTGATTAGCCATCAGCGGCGAGGCCTTTGCCATCGCATCGTTAGCGGCGTCGATGTCCGCCTCCGCGAGCGCGGCCACCGCCAATGCCATATAACCGACGCCATGCAGCAGGCCGCCGACCTGCGCCCCGTCCTCGATTCCCTCGTGCACCAGGGCTCGCGCCGACGCCGTGTCACCCTGATAAGCGAGCGCCCAGGCCTGGCACATCCGGCCCAGCACGCCCCAGATCAGATCCGCCGCCGCGCCGGCGTCGGCCGCGACCTCGCCGAATTGAGCAATGGAACCGGCGAGATCGCCCTGCCAGAGCTTGACCCACCCCAGGCACCAGCGACACTGACGCGACACAAACCGGTCACCGATCGACTCGGCGAAGTCCCGGCCCTCCTCGGCGGCTTCACCGGCGGCGCTCGGGTCCTCCATGATCGCGCCGTATGCCTGCCATCCGAGGATCTGACTGGCCCGCCAGATATCTCCCAGCTCCCGAGCGAGCCCAATCGCCTCGGCGAAGTATGGCCCGGCCACCTGGCGGCTGTGACCATTGATGCATCCGTTGGCGATCAGCGCGCGAAGCAGCAGTTCGGGGTTGTCTGCGGCACGGGCGATCGCCAACGCCTCCTCGGCCTGTTCCATGTTGGCCGTGTTGCCGATCCAGCCGTCAAGAATGGCCCTATCGGCGAGCGCGCGGGCACGGACTTCCGGCATCACATTGGTGCCGTCCACGTCGGCCAAGCCGGCGTTGAGCCAGGCCAAGCCTTCCTGGATGCGGGCGCGTACCAGCCAAAGCGCGTGCAGCGACGAGGCCAGTCTTAGCTGCTGGTTGCTGTCCGCGCACTCGCCACTCCACGTGAATGCCGCTCTGAGGTTGTCGATGTCAGCTTCGGCCCGATCCAGCAGTCCGGCTTGATTGATGCACTCCGGCCTGTCGAGCGTTGCCACCACCGCCACGTAGTGGTCGCGATGGCGAGTGCGCACTGTGTCGGCTTCGCCGGACTCGCCAAGTTTTTCCAATGCGTACTGGCGCACCGTCTCCAGCAGCCGGTAGCGAGTCTGATGCTGTGTTTCCTCGGCCACCACCAGTGACTTGTCCACGAGCAGTGTCAACTGATCGAGCACCTGGTAGCGCTCCACATCACCGCCGCCACCGACGACCTGCGCGGCATCGAGGTCGAAGCCGCCCATGAAGGCGGCGAGGCGCCGGAACAACACCCGCTCGGGCTCGGTCAACAACGCGTGCGACCAGTCGACGGACGCCCGCAACGTCTGTTGGCGCCGCACTGCGGTTCGGGAACCACCGGTCAACAGTCGGAATCGGTCGTGCAGGCTGGCCACGATCTCGTCCAACGACAGGGCACGCACCCGCGCCGCGGCGAGTTCGATGGCCAGCGGCATACCGTCGAGCCGTCTGCAGATCTCGGTCACTGCGGCGATGTTGTCCTCGCCCAGCTCGAAATTCGGGCGGACCCGCCTGGCGCGGTCGACGAACAATTCGATCGCCTCGTCGTGCAGTGACAGCGACGGGACGCGCCACGTCACCCCCCCGCAACGCCGATCGGTTCGCGACTGGTGGTCAGCGCCGTCAGCTCCTGACCAGCCCGCAGCAGCGCAGTAATCAAATCGGCACCGGCGTCGAGCAGATGCTCGCAGTTGTCCAGCACGATGAGCATCCGACGGCCACTGACGTAGCGCGTCAAGGCATCCAGTGTGGAACGGCCGGGCTGGTCAGGCAGACCAAGCGCACGAGCCACCGTGACCGGCACGACGTCGGCATCGGTGATCGGCGCGAGATCCACATAGCAGACACCGTCGGCGTAGTCGGCCGCGACCGCAGCGGCGATCTGCACGGCGAGACGAGTCTTGCCGGCACCGCCGGCGCCGGTCAGTGTCACCAACTGGTTTTCGCTGACGATGCTGCGCACCTCTTCGACCTGGGCGGCGCGGCCCACGAAGCTCGTCAGCTGGACTGGAAGGTTGTGATCGGCAACGGCTTTCGACGTGCGCAGCGGCGGGAAGTCGTTGCGGATGTCCGGATGGCACAGTTGCACAACGCGTTCCGGGCGAGGCAGATCGCGAAGCGGGTGAGTGCCAAGGTCGGTCAGCCACGCGCCCTCGGGGAGATGGTCAACGACCATAGACTCGGTCGCACCCGAAATCAGTGTCTGGCCGCCATGGCCCAGATCCCGAAGCCGGGCCGGTCCGGTTGATCGTGGGACCGATGTAGTTGCCCTCGTCGCGCAACTGAATCTCACCGGTGTTGACGCCGACGCGCAGCCGTATCGGCGCGAGGGGCGCGCGCTGTAGTGCCAGCGCGCACGCAACCGCGTCAGTGGCCCGCGCGAACGCCAATACGAAGCTGTCGCCCTCGCCCTGTTCCACCGGCCTCACACCGTCGTGGGCGACCACCAGCTCCGAGAGCGTGGCATCGAGTCGCGCGATCGCGCAGGCCATCTCCTCGGGCTGGGTCTCCCACAGCCGCGTCGAACCCTCGACGTCGGCAAGCAGCAACGTCACAGTTCCGGTCGGTAACGCGCTCACGCCAATATCGCTCCACTCGAGTTGGCTCATGCTAGCCAGCCTGCGACCTGCGAGTATGCAAAACATCAGCGAAACCGCGTATATCGGCACTGGGGTAGTCGACTACTCATCCCAGGCAACGCCCGGAGCGTGACGATCTTGATGGATGTTTCACTTCGGACTGAGGGGCCCTCAATGATGACCGAAAACCTTCCCACTCTCGACTACGAGCAGGCCGAAAGCCCCGACGAAGCCCACCGGCTCATCCGGAAGGCCCGCGAGCAAGCACCGATCGCGATGGGCGCACACGGGCCCGAAGTGCTGAGCTACGAACTAGTGCGAACCGTGCTGCGCGATGACCGGTTCGTGATTCCCCAGGGCTTCACCCTGCCGGCGCAGGGCATCACCTCGGGCCCACTGTGGGATCGGATGGTCAGAAGCCTGCTGAGCCTGGACGGCGCGGAGCACCACCGGCTGCGCCGACTGGTGTCGAAGGCGTTCACGCCCAAGGCGGCCGGGCGGCTGCGCTCGGCATGCGTTGACGTCATCTCCGAGCTGATCGACCCGCACACCGGCGTGGGCAGTTGCGACATGGTCGCGGATGTCGCCAGGCAGTATCCGATTCCGATCATCTCTTCACTGCTCGGTGCGCCGCGCCGGGATTGGCGCCGATTCTCGGACTGGGCCGACGACATCTTGAAGATCGTCAGTTGGAATGTCGCCGAGGATGAACCGGTCATCTTGGCGGCGTGGGAGCAGCTGGAGGACTACCTCGACAACATGATCGCCGACCGGCGCGGCTGTTTGACCGACGATCTGATCTCCGAGCTGATCCGCGCCGAGGTCGACGGGGACCGGTTGACTCATGACGAGATGGTGATGCTCGCCGGCACCATCCTGATGGCCGGGACCGACACCACCCGCAATCAACTGGCGGCCGCGGTGGAGGTGTTTTGCGACCATCCCGACCAGTGGGCGCTGCTGGCCGAAAACCCCGAGCTCGCCCCGAAGGCCGTCGAAGAGACGATGCGCTACTGGCCGATCGTCTTCACCGCGATGCGGGTGGCCGTCGAGGATGTCGACCTGGGCGGAGTGACGATTCCGGCGGGCTCAGTAGTCATCGCCAATACCGCGTCGGCCAACCGCGACCCCGCGGTTTACGAGAACCCGGACCGGCTGGACATCACCCGCGAGGGAGCGTCGGCGATGCTGAGCTTCGGCGGCGGCATCCACTACTGCCTCGGCGCTCACCTGGCCCGGGTCGAACTCGCCGAGGCCCTGGCGGTGATGGCGCGCCGGATGCCCGACATCGGGCGGGCCGGCGCCGTGCCGTGGAAGCCGATCGTCGGCGTCAGCGGTCCGCTGAGCCTGCCGGTCGCGTTCACCGCACACCCTTGATCCGCGCGCGATAGGACCGGCCGTCGGGGTCGTAGATCGCCCGGTACGCCGGCACCGCCCACAACCGGGTGAACCGCCCGAGCTTTTCAGGCTGATGTGGCCTTAGCCGGCCCGGCGGTCGGGGGCCCTTGCGGCCGTTGGCATGCCAGGCATCCAGCTCGTTCGCCGACTCCTGTACGGCCTCGACAACCGTCTCCAGGTCGACCAGCCCGTCGTCCTCGCTGCCGTCGGGCGCGGTCCAGGTGCTCGCGCAAAAGCCTCAGCCTCAGGTCGCGCGCGAACTGCTCGTCGGTGTCCAACACGGCGCAGGACAGTTCGCTGTCGTGCGTCCACGACCGTCGGTTGAAGTTGTCGCTGCCCACCGAGGCCCAGATGTCGTCGATGACGCACACTTTCGCGTGCACGTACACCGGTGTGCCCTCATGGTTCTCGACGTCGAAGATGTGCACCCGCTGCGGGCTGGCGCTGCGGCACGCCTCGATCGCCTGCTGACGACCGACGAGGTTGGGCGGCAACGCAAGTCGCCCGTCGACATCCGGGTATCGCGGTACCACCGCAACCAGGTGCAGGTCCGGGTTTTCGGCAAGTGCGCTCGCGAACAGGTCGGCCACGTGCTTGGACCACAGGTATTGGTCCTCCAGATAGATCAGCCGCTTGGCGCGCCGCAGTGCCTTGGTGTAACCGCGGGCGATGCTGCGTTCCCCGTGCGGCGCGAAGTCGTACTCGAAGTGCGCGTCGGGATAGGTGCGCAGCACCTGCACCGCGTGCGGCCCGCACGGCGGCGGGTCCGGCGGCTGCTCCGGTAGCGGCCCCGGCGTCAGGTCGGCGCCACGCAGCTTGTCGGAGATCCAGGCGATCGGAGAGAGCATGTCCAGCGGTGCGGGATCGTTCCACCGCTCCCGGAACGTGGTGTCCAGCGCGCCGACCACCGGGCCCTGCAGCCGAAGCTGCACGTCGTGCCACGGCGGGCGTTCGCCGTAGTGCTTCGACATCCGCATCGCCTGTTTATCGCCGCCGTGGGACTCGTCGTCGCGGCGGGAGTGGCACAAGTTGATGCCACCGGCGAATCCGACGTCGCGTTCGGGTGCCTCGCGGTGCCGGATGACCACCAGCTTCTGGTGCTGCGAGCCGCCCAACCGGACGCGCTGGTCGAGCAGCACCTCGCCCCCCGCGCGCTCGATCGCGTCGCCGAGGTGCTGGTTCTCTTCCTCGCTGTAGGCGAATTTGTCCAGGTGCGAGCGCCACATCAGCCCCTTGACGACGACCCCGCGCTTGGCCGCGTTGCAGAACAGCTCGCTGATGGTCGGGCCGTCGTCGCGCAGCTTCTCGTCCGGGTTGCCGCGCCAGTCGGTGAAGAACAAGTAATCGCCCCCGCCGAGGGCTTCGACCTCGGTGACCAGCCGGTCGAAGTAGGTCGCGCCGTGAATCAGCGGTTCGGCGCGATTCCCCACGCACCAGGTGGGAATCGTGCTGGCCGGGTT
>NZ_JBOGDB010000163.1:0-6400 GCF_050701515.1 Mycobacterium sp.
CCGGCCGCGCGGGCGCTTGCGCGCCACGATCGTGCCGCGCTCGAGGATCTCGCCACCCCAAACACCCCACGGCTCACCGCGTTCCAGCGCCGCGGCCAGGCACTCACGCCGGATCGGGCAGTCGGCGCACAGCGCCTTGGCCCGCTCCAGCTCGACGGGACTTTCCGCGAACCACAAGTCGGGATCTCCGACATGACATGGCACGGCCGGCGGCGATTTCTTGCGGCATGTCAGGCCCGACATGTCCGTTCACCTGCTTTCCTGGTCGTTGATTGGCGGTTCTTTGGATCTGCGACCAGGTGATTGGGGGTCCCCCAAAAACTATGGCCACGGATCCGGTGATTGCGGTCCGTGGCCATTTCGGCTTTTCGTGGGCTCTCCTAGATGGTGCCCCGATTCACGGACGCGACAATCGCGGTGGCGGTGTGGCGCTTACGCGGCGCAATCGCAGCGGCAGCGGGGTGCGCAGCGGCGGCAATGGCCTCGGTGACATGGAGGGTTCGCGCCATGCCGGCCGTGCCTACGCCGGTGAACGCATTGATAATCGCCATGATCGCAGCACCCTCCTCTCGTCCGCTCGGGTGTGCTCCTGAGGCTAGAGCCTATCAGGCCCTTTTCACAAACGATTTTCTGACCAGCGGATTTGGCATGATCTCTACGACGTTTGGCGGCCCTGGACCATTGCCAGCACATCGGGACCGAACTGCTCGAGCTTGCGGGCGCCGATGCCGGGAATCGCCACCAGCGCGGCATCGTCGGTGGGCAGCGTCTCGGCGATCGCGATCAACGTGTTGTCGGTGAACACCACGTATGCCGGGACGCTCATGTCCTTGGAAGTCCGCAGCCGCCAGTCCTTGAGCGCAGCGAGCAGCTCCTCGTCGATGTCGGACGGACAGGTTTCGCAGCGACGCAACATGATTGATGCGGGCGTGGCCAGCGTGCCGTTGCAGACGCGGCAGCGCGGGCTGGCCCCACGTTGCCGACGCGGCCGGCTCGGTGCATCGGCCGGCGACTGTGGGGCGATGCCGTTGAGGAAGCGGGAGGGTCGTCGACTCTGCCTGCCGCCCGGATTGCGGGCCAGCGCCCAGCTCAGCGCCAAATGCACTCTGGCCCTGGTGATTCCAACGTAGAGCAGCCGGCGTTCCTCCTCGACCGGCTCGCTGTCAGGGCCGTGCGCCAACGCGTGCGAGATGGGCAGCGTGCCGTCGGCAAGCCCGACCAGGAAGACCGCATCCCATTCCAGACCCTTGGCCGCGTGCAGCGAGGCCAGCGTGACGCCCTGCACCACCGGTGGGTGGCGGGCGTCGGCTCGCTGCCTCAGCTCGGCCAATAGCGCACCCAGATCCAGCGACGGCCGCTGCGCCACCTCGTCGTCGACGAGTTCGGCCAGCGCGGTCAGCGCCTCCCACCGCTCCCTGGCCCGGGTGCCGGCAGGCGGTTCGGCGATCAGCCCGAGTGGCTCGAGCAGTTCACGCACCAACGGCGGCAATTCGGCGGCCGACGCGTCGACGCCGCGTTCGGTAGCGCGCTGCAGCGCCACCAGCGCCTGCCGGATCTCCTGACGGCTGAAGAACCCTTCGCCGCCGCGCACCTGGAATGCGATGCCGGCTTCGGTCAGCGCTTCCTCGTACGCCTCGGACTGGGCATTGATCCGGTACAGCACCGCGATCTCGGCTGGGGACGTACCGGATTCGATGAGCCGCTTTATCCGCTTGGCGACCGCGGCGGCCTCGGCCACCTCGTCGGGGTGCTCGGTGAATGAGGGTGCCGGGCCGGCATCGCGCTGGCCGACCAGGTGCAGCTTGCTGCCGGCTACCCGGCCGCGGGCCGCGGCAATCACCCGGTTGGCCAGCGAGACCACCTGCGGGGTCGACCGGTAGTCGCGTTCCAGGCGCACCACGGCGGCATCCGGAAACCGCCGCGAGAAGTCCAACAGATAACGCGGGGAGGCGCCGGTGAAGGAGTAGATGGTCTGGTTGGCGTCGCCGACGACGGTCAGGTCGTCGCGATCACCCAGCCAGGCGTCGAGCACCCGCTGTTGTAGTGGGGTGACGTCCTGGTATTCGTCGACGACGAAGCAGCGGTATCGGTCGCGGAACTCCTCGGCCACCGCGGCGTCGTTCTCGATTGCGGCGGCGGTGTGCAGCAGCAGGTCGTCGAAATCGAGCAGCGCCGTCCCGTCGTGGCGGGCCTTGAGCGTCTCGTAGCCGGCATAGACACCTGCCACCTTGGCAGCCTCCAGCGGGATGTCGCGGCCGGCCTTGCCGACTTCGGCGGCGTAACCCTCCGGACTGATCAGCGACGCCTTGGCCCACTCGATTTCACCGGCCAGGTCGCGCACGTCTTCGGTGCTGACGTGTAAGCCGGCCCGGTTCGCGGACTGGGCGACGACGGCGAACTTGCTGTCGAGCAGCTGCCAGCCGGTGTCGCCGACCACCCGGGGCCAGAAGTACCGCAACTGTCGACGAGCCGCGGCGTGAAACGTCATCGCCTGCACCGACCCGGTGCCGGTGCCGTCGTCCAGCGCCCGCAACCGGCCCCGCATCTCGCCGGCGGCGCGCTGGGTGAACGTCACGGCCAGCACCTGGCCCGCGGCGACGTGACCGGCCCTCACCAGATGTGCGATGCGCCGGGTGATCGTCCTGGTCTTCCCGGTCCCGGCCCCGGCCAGCACGCACACCGGGCCGCGTGCGGCCAGCACGGCGTCGCGCTGTTCGTCATCGAGCTCATCGAGATGCGATGACGGGGCAACCACCGGCATGGCGTCCATCATGGCAGGGCGCACCGACAAAGCCCGGTCACCGCGACGCCCGCGTCGCGCCGAATTCGGCAATATTGACGGGCCCGGATACGTTGAAGCCGTCATGACAGCCAGCGCCGCTCCGGTCACCATGTACACCACGTCGTGGTGTGGCTACTGCTTCAGGCTGAAGACGGTGCTGAAGGCCGAGGGCATCCCCTATACCGAGGTCGACATCGAAAACGATCCCGCTGCCGCGGAATTCGTGATGTCGGTCAACGACGGAAACCAGACGGTGCCGACGCTGAAGTTCGCCGACGGATCCACGTTGACCAACCCGAGCGCGCGCGAGGTCAAGTCCAAGCTGGCGGCTTAGTCTCCCCAGCTGGCGCGTGGGCCCAGGGCCGCCCAGGATTCGATGATCTCGCGAGCGATCGAGATCGAGCCCGGCAGCAGCAGGCGCGACGGCGAAGTACTGCTCCAGTCGCCGTGCTCGAGCGCCTCGCGGATCTCGGCGCGAGTGAACCAGGCCGCCTCGGCAATCTCCCCGTCGTGAAAGGCGAACTCCTGCTCGGGGTCACCGATGGCGTGGAAACCGACCATCAGCGACCGCGGAAACGGCCACGGCTGGCTGCCCAGGTAGCGCACGTCGCGCACGGTCAGGCCGATTTCCTCGGCGATCTCGCGGGTCACGCACGATTCGAACGACTCGCCCGCCTCGACGAATCCGGCCAGCAGCGAGAACAACCGCTCCGGCCACACGGTCTGGCGGGCCAGCACGGCGCGGTCGTGCCCGTCGTGAACCAGGCAGATCACCGCCGGGTCGATGCGCGGAAACTCCTCGTGGCCGTTGACCGGGTTGACCCTCGACCAGCCGCCCTTGGCCGATTTCGTCGGGGCGCCGTCGACGGTGCTGAACCGCGCGCTGTCATGCCAGTTCAGCAGCGCGGTCGCGGTCGCCACCAACTGCGCGCTGACGTCGTCGAAGATCTGGCCCGCCCGGCGCAGGTCGAGCACCTCGGTTTCGTGCTCGGAATCCTCGGGCGCCTCCAGTGCGCCGCGCACCGCCCACACGTGCCTGCCGTCCTTCATGCGGCCAAGGAACACCGCGTGCCCGGGTGGCCGGTCGCCGAGTTTGGCGGCCGTGCCGAGCACCGCCCGGCCCTCGGAGATCAACACCTGGTTGCGCGAATCCACCCGCAGCACAAGGGCATCGGGCCAACCGGCGGTCGCGGCGTCGATGTCGGTGCGCAACGCGTCGGCACGGTCCGCGCCGACCCGGGACAGCAACGGCACATTGCGCAGCTCGAACGAGCTCATCGATCGGAGTCCGCGCTGCGGATGTAGAGCAGCCGGTCGCCGAGTTCGAGCGCGTCGACCTGCGGGTCGTCGACGCGCAGCAGCTGGCCGGCCCGCACCACGCCCAGCACGATGTCGGAAAGATGCCGCGGCGAGCCGCCGACCTCTTTTGGGGTGACCTCGCGTTCGGAAATGGCGAACCCGGCGTCGGGTGTCAGCAGATCTTCCATCATCTCGACGACGCTCGGGGTCTGCACGGCGATGCCCAGTAGCCGGCCCGCGGTCTCGGATGTCACCACGCTCGAGTCCGCACCTGACTGCTCCAGCAGATGCTGATTTTCGGCCTCGCGGACCGCGGCAATGATCTTGGCCTTTGGCGCCAGCTCGCGCGCGGTGAGGGTGACGAGTACCGCGCTGTCGTCACGATTGGTCGCCACGATGATTGCCTTGGCGTGCTGAGCGCTGGCCAGCCGTAGCACCTCCGAGTCGGTCGCGCTGCCGCGCACGGTGACCAGGCCGGCGCTCTTGGCGCGCTCGAGCGCGGCCGCGTCCGTGTCCACGACGACGATGTCGGCCGGTGCGACCTCGTCGCCGACCATTGCGGCGGCCGCGGTCCTGCCCTTGGTGCCGTAACCCACGACCACGATGTGGTTGCGCACTTTGTTCCTCCATCGCTGGATTTGGTAGACCTGCCGCGACTGCGTGGTGAGCGTTTCTACCGTCGTGCCGATCAGGACGATCAGGAACGCGATCCGCATCGGTGTGATGACCAGGACGTTGACGAGCCGAGCCTCAGGCGTGATGGGTGTGATGTCGCCGTATCCGGTGGTCGACAGGGACACCGTCGCGTAGTACAGGCAGTCCAGGAACGTCAGCTCGTTTTCCTGGGAGTCGCGGTACCCGTCGCGGTCGATGTAGACGATGAGCACCACCGCGAACAGAACCACCAGGGCATAGACGACCCGCACGGTGATGCGCCGGGCCGGACTGACCGGTTCGGTCGGAATCTGCACCGTGTCGGTCAGGGCGTGGACAGGTCGATCGGCCAGCGACTCGTCGAACCTACGGAGCCGACGACGCAATCTTCCCTTAGCCACTAGGGTCCGTCACCGCGTGGGACTGCCGCACCAGCACAATGTAACCATGACCTCCCCGCCGCCCGAACTGCAGCAGATCGTCAGCCCGGTTCCCGCCTATCGCCTGGCGGCCCTGCTGCTCGGCGTCGGCACGACGCATTTCTTGATGCCCAAGCCGTTCGACGACATCATTCCGGCCGAACTGCCGGGCAGCCCGCGGCTCTACACCTACGCATCGGGCGTGGCCGAGCTGACCACCGGTGCGCTGTCCCCCGCAAGCGGGAGGTGCCCCCAGCTGGCGCCGCGCACCCGCAAGCTGGGCGCGGCGGCCGCGGTCGCCGTCTTCCTCGGGGTGTTCCCCGGCAACATCAATATGGTGCGGCTGTGGTGGGACAGGCCGTGGCCGATGCGGCTGGCCGCGATCGCCCGGCTGCCGCTGCAGATTCCGATGATCAGCACGGCGCTCAAGGTGTATCGCAGCACCTAAGCCGCGTGCGCCTCGAGCAGCGCGACAAGATCGTCCGGCTCGGGCAGCGATTTGGGAGTGACGGTCTGGCCGGACCGCACGTAGTGAAACGCGGCGCGGACCGAAGTGGCCGGGCGGCCCTGCAGCGCCGCCCATGCCAACCGGTAGACCGCGAGCTGAACGGCGGCGTGCCGTTCGGCCTCCGGCGTCTGCGGGGGTTCACCGGTTTTCCAGTCGACCACAGTGACGCCCCCGTCGCCGTCGTCGAACACCGCGTCGATGCGTCCCCGCACTATTGTGTTGCTGGTGCCCGCGATCACCATGTCGAACGGAACCTCCACGTCAACCGGAGTGCGGGTGGCCCACGGCGACGCCGCGAAGGCGGCCTGCAACTCGGCAAGGCCCTCGGCGTCGGCGCGGGCCAGCTCGCCATCCACCGCGCCGGGCAGGTCATCCAGGTCGAACAGCCGCTCGGCGCCGTAGAAGCGCTGCACCCAATCGTGGAACGCGGTGCCCAGCAGGGCATGCGCATCGGGCCGGACCGGCAGCCGGCGGCGCAGCCGTTGCACCGCCGCATCGGGGTCGCGGCCGAGTTCCACCAGGCTGCTGACCGACAGCTGGGCGGGCAGCCGCGCGGTCGCCTTCCGCGGCCCGCGATCCCGCTCGGCGAGCAGCGCGTCGACGTCGGCGGCCCAGTCGTCGGTGTCGCCGCCCGCGACCTCGAGTCGGCCCGACATCGCCCGGCGCACCAGCGCCGCCCCACGATCGACGTCGTCGCGACGCTCCCCCGCCGGGTCCGCGGGCCACATCGCCTCGACC
>NZ_JBOGDB010000164.1:0-4833 GCF_050701515.1 Mycobacterium sp.
GCCCCGCCCACTGGACTGGAGAAAACGTCCATGAAGTCGTCGGCCTCTTGGTCGGCGTCCTCGTCGAGTTCTTCGAGTTCCTGCTTTCGCTGACGTCGCGGAATGTGCTCACCCGGCGCAGCGAACGCTGCGGCACGATCCATGGTTGCCAACACTTTTCGGGCGCGGATTGCTCCGAATACGTCTGGTGGGTCAGCGACGGCTTCCCGGCTCAGCACCAGCGCCAGCGATGCGTCGGATGAATCCGTGCGGCTCGCGATATCGCGGTCGATGAGCGACCGGGTAAAGGGCGGCAACAGTTCCTCGTTCGCCACCAGTGCCCGATGACCCTCCACGGCGAGATATCGCCTGGCCGCCGCGGGCCGCCGGGTCAGCTTTCGCAGGATGTCGGGCGTCAAGCTGCCCTGCGCCAACAGTGACGCCTGCACCGCCAGCGCTTCGAGTTGGCCGCGCTTACTGTGACTTTCGTCGACGTAGACCGTCCGGCCGTCTGTCCATGCTGGCTCTCCGGACGCGACCGGCCTCACCTCGAGCGTGCAGCCGGAAATGGCCGAAGCCAATATGCCCAACCGCCCGATGCCGTCTGTGTCTTCGTTGTCGCCCGGCACAGGGTCCCTTCTTCGCACGTTGACCAAATATCTGTTCCAACGTATAGTCTGCACCGAGCGGTCGTCAATCGCCGGTTTCTCTGCACGCAGATCATCAGCTTGAGCACCGTCTACTGGTAGCGTGGGTACCAAACATTGGGGTCGTCCTCGGGAGGTGTCGTGGCGCATCCTCAGGTGACGCCGACACCGCGCCACGCTTTCGACGATGGCACCCGCAGGACGGAGATCCTTCAGACCGCGGCGACGTTGATCGCGTCGTCCGGCCTTCGGACGTCCCTACAGGAGATTGCCGATGCCACCGGCATTCTCCCGGGGAGCCTGTATCACCATTTCGAGTCCAAGGAAGCCATCCTCGTTGAGCTGATCCGGCGGTATCACGAGGACCTGGATCGGATCGCGCAGCACGCCGAGCAGCGCCTTGACGACGACCCGCGACCGGTCTCCGACAGGATCATCGGGCTCGGATCGGCGATCGCCGAGTGCGCGGTGCGGCATAGCGCCGCACTTCAGATGTCCTTCTATGAAGGGCCAAGCGCAAACCCGGAGCTCACCGCACTGACCGCGCAACGTCCCGACGCAATCCTGAATGCGATGCTCCAGATACTGCGTGCCGGCAAGTGGAGCGGATACCTCAGGCCCGAGCTCGACCTTCCCATACTGGCCGACCGAATCGTCCAGACGATGTTGCAGGTCGGCCTGGATGTCATGCGCCACAACGCCCCCGCGGACCGGGTTGCAACGCTCTTGTGCCGAATCATCCTGGACGGCCTTGCCTCTAAACCGCCGACCGATGCGGAGTTGGATCGGTCCGCCGCCTTCCTCGCCGCCGACGAAGTCATCAAGTCCTGGACGAACGACGGCGAGCCCGACGACGACAAAGCCGCCCACGTCCGGGCGGTCGCACGAACGGAGTTCGGCCGCAAGGGATACGAAGCGACAACCGTCAGGGACATCGCGTCAGCGGCCGGCCTCGGCACCGGCACCGTCTACCGGCTGATCGGTTCGAAAGAGGAGCTGCTGACCTCGATCATGGAATCCTTCGGCAAGAAGGTCGCCGCCGGATGGATCAGCGTTCTGCGGTCTGCCTCGACAGTCGTCGAGAAGTTGGATGCGCTGAGTTGGGTCAACACCAATGCGCTCGACCAGCTCGGGGACGAGTTCAGGATCCAACTGGCGTGGATGCGACAGTCACCGCCGCCTGCTATCGCCGACGCGGCCTGGATGTATTCGACGCGAGTAAAGCAGATGAAAACACTACTCTCCCGAGGACTTAAGTCCCGAGAGATACGCATCGACGGCCCGTCCGGCGACATGCTGTCGCGATGCCTCATCGCTATTCAATGGATTCCCGAGAGCATCCTTCAGGCCACCGATACCCAGACCGCTCAAATCCACGTTCGTGACACGGTGCTGCGCGGAGTTGCAGTTCGCGGCGCGAAGTAGCCGATCTCTCAGTCCCACACCACGTCGAGTCGCGGCGGAGAGCGGAAATACATCCCGGAGATGTATGGCGCGGGCGCGTCGGGATCGAGCCGCATTCCTGGTAGCCGGTCGAAGAGCGTATTGAAGATGTTTGAGCTTTCGAGGCGAGCTAAGTGTATTCCGATGCACACGTGCGCACCATGACCGAAACCGATGTGCGGCTTACGTTCTCGGAAGATATCGAACTGGTCGGGGTCGTTCCATCGGCTCTCGTCATGGTTGGCGCTGCCGAGGTTCACCGCGATCGTCGAACCAGCGGGAATCCGAATGCCGCCAAGTTCTGTGTCACAGGTGGTCTCCCGCAGGAAGTTCAGCAATGGGGTCTCCCAGCGGATACCCTCCTCGATGGCCTGGGGCAGCAGGCTTCGATCCGCCTGCTCTGCTGCGAGTTGATCGGTATGAGTGAGCAGTCCGAACGCCAGGCTCGCGGTCGACCGTGACGTGGTTTCGGCACCGGCCGGTAGCAGGTTGCGCATGAACCCGAAGATCTCTTCGTCGGACAGTCGCACGCCGTCGACTTCGGCGTTGGCCAGCACGGTGACCATGTCGTCGCGCGGTTCGCGCCTTCGCTCGGCGAGGATACCGATGAAGTACTCACGCAACTGCGCGGACGCGCGAAGCGCCCGGTCATAATCCGCCCGGAATCCCAGCAGGTCGATGCCCAACCGGTGAAATTCCGGGACATCGGCCTCCGGCAGTCCGAGCAGTGCGGCGATGATGCGCACCGGAATGGGCATGAATACCTGGCCAACCAGGTCTGCCCGCTTCGCGGCCTGGAACTTCTCGACGGTCCGCTCGACCAGAGGCTTGACGAGTTCGGTTTCCCAGCGGCGCATCGAGGGACGGGCGAACGCGTACTCGTGAAGCTTGCGGTACACCTGATGTTCGGGTTCGTCCAGCTCGAGGATGGTGGGACCTTCCAACGGACGAACGATCGCTTCGTAGCAGCGCGTGCTGTAGGTCGCATTGTCGGTGAACACGGTCTTCACCGCGTCAAACGAGTACGCCGCAAATGTAGGAGGGCCGTCGCCGGAGTTTTCGAATATCCCCATTTCCGGCCACCCCGGATGGACTGCTCCCTTCGTACGCAACTCACGCAGCATGGGGTACGGCGAGGCGTCACCGTCGGCGCCCATACCGGCGTCGAACAGCTCCTGCGCATCCCGAACGCTCTGCGGTACGTCCTCGGTATCGGTCGGCTCGGTCATGTGTCCCCTATTCTTTGCCGCGTGTGCAGGCGACGCCCCGCACCAAATATATGTTCCACACAGAGTGCTACGCTAAGCGGGCCATAAAGACGCTGCAAAGGAGAGCGATGGGTCTCATTGATCAGTTCCGGTACGACGGCAAACGGGTGCTCGTGGTGGGTGGCGCCACCGGTATGGGCGCCGCGGCAGCGAAGGCGAGTGCGGAGCTCGGGGCAGAAGTCATCGTGATGGACCGCGCCCCCGTCGAGTATCCGGTCGACCAGGCGATCACCGTCGATCTCTCGGACCCGGCTTCGATCGATGCCGCTATCGAACAGATCGACGGGCCGGTGGACGCGATCTTCTCCGCCGCCGGCATCGCCGATGGGCCCGCCGGTCCCCAAGTCCTGATGCGGATCAACTTCATCGGTCACCGCCACCTCATCGACCGCTTGCTCGCCGACAACCGGCTGCCCCGCGGTTCGGCGATCTGCTTCATCTCATCACTCGCTGGCATTGGCTGGGAGAACGATCTGGAGCGGGTGCAGGAGTTTCTGGCGACGCCGGACTACCAGTCTGCCGACGAGTGGATCGGCGCCCACGTCGACGAAGGGTTGATCCACTACGGCTTCAGCAAGAAAGCGATCAATGTCTATGTGGCGCAACAGTCCTATCCCTTCATGGCGAAGGGCGTGCGCATCAACGCCATCTGCCCGGGCCCTACCGACACCCCGCTGAGCCGGGCCAACGCCGACCTATGGCTGGCCTTCGGGCAGGACTACCGGGACGCCACCGGTACCGAAATCCTCACGCCCGAACAAATGGCCAACGCGATGGTGTTCCTCAACAGCGCCGCCGCCAACGGGATCAGCGGAGTCAACCTGCTTGTGGACGTCGGCCACGCGATGGCATCGATGACGGGTTCCTTCGCACCGGGCAAGCCGATCATCGACTTGATCATGGGGAAGGTACCGCTCGGGTAATTCACTCGAACGGGTTGCGGGGCAGGGTCATCGGTAGGTCGAGTGAGCTCAAGAGACCCGGCGGAGCGTCGACGACGTAGGGAATGGCGTTGACCACGCGCATCGCGGTGCCGGTCATCGCGCCTCGGCCCGCGCCGTGACCTTCGGCCCCGCCCATGGTCATCGAACAGTGGATATCGGGATCACCTTCGATATCGACGAGGTAGGTCGCATCGCATTCCGAGCTCAACCAGTCGGGTGCCACGTCGCGCGCCATGCGGATGACGTGCTCGAGAGCAATCGCTTCGTGGCCACCGACGACACCGGCGGCGCGCGTGCGCACCGCGCCGCATGTGCCCGCTTTGATCGTCCCGAACGCGACGTCGATGTCGCGATCGGTCAACCGGCGGTCGAGTGACCCACGCACCTCGTCGACCTCGACACCCAGACCTGCTGCGATCAAGTGGACGGGGGCCTTCCAAGCCATCTCGATGAATCCGGGGGTCTTCAGCATGGGTTCGAAGTCGAGCGGACGGCCGAATCCCATCCCCTCCTCCATCACGCTGGCGACCGGATAGTGATCGTTGAGCGCGA
>NZ_JBOGDB010000165.1:0-15021 GCF_050701515.1 Mycobacterium sp.
ATGCCCGTGTAGTGCATTCCGACGACAGCGACGCCCATTACGAGCCCTGCGACGAATCGCAGCACCAGCGACTCGAGGACGAGCGTGAACCACAGCGCGGCCGTCGCTGCGACCACGGCGATCAGGATCGACAGGGCGACAAGGCCTTTGTCGTACGCGATCGTGCCCTGGATTTGCACCGCCCACATGCCGGTGTAGTGCATCAGGGCGACGGCCAGGCCCGTGATCACGCCACCGGGGATGAGCCGGCGCAGATCGACGGTCCGGCCGATGGTGATCAGCCCGACGAACACCGCCGAGATCGACAGCACCGCTGATGCGACGGTCCATCCAAGGTGGTAGCGGACCACGCTGTTCGGGATCGCGAAGCCGAGCATCGCGATGAAATGCATCAGCCAGATCGCCACCCCGCCGATGGCGATCGACGCCATGGCGAGCCAGCGCAACCGATCGCGGTTGTCGGACGCCGCGGCGCTGTGACGGGTGCACGCCAGCCCGACGACCGAGCCGGTCACCGAGACGATGTACGCCAGAAACAGCAGCCAGAGGCCCATGTCGAAGTGGTGTACGTGATTATGCATGGTCGGTTCCTTGAGACTGTGGAGGCGGACAGGGGATCAGGGCACCGTCGTCGACAGACGATCAAGTGCGTACGAGGTGATCGCGATCAACGCGTTCTTCGCCGAATCGCGTTGCCGTGCGTCGACGCTGATGATCGGGACGCTCGGGGGCACTGCGAGTGCTTCCCGCAAATCCTCGACGATAAAGGTCGGGGCATTGTCGAACTCGTTGACGGCGATGAGAAACGGTAGGTTTCGTGCCTCGAAGAAGTCGACGGCGGCAAAGCTGTCCTCGAGCCTGCGGGTGTCGACGAGCACGACGGCACCGATCGCGCCACACACAAGGTCGTCCCACATGAACCAGAACCGGCGTTGTCCTGGCGTGCCGAAGAGGTACAGCACGAGGTCGTCCGCGATCGTGATCCGGCCGAAATCCATTGCGACCGTGGTGCTCTCCTTACCAGGGGTCGCCTCGAGGTCATCGTGGCTGTCCGAGACGCTCGTGACGAGGGCCTCGGTGGTCAACGGCACGATCTCCGACACCGCGCCGACGAACGTGGTCTTGCCGACACCGAAGCCACCGGCAATCACGATCTTAGTCGACGACGCAGTACCGCCGGGGTCATAGTGCTCGTAACCCATCGAGGGTCCTTTCGATCAGTCGGCGCCGTTCCGAAACGGTCGAATGGTCGGTCAGCGTGGCGTGAACACGAAGATGGCCGCTCTCCACCAGATCCCCCACCAGCACCCGGGTCACTCCGATCGGCAGTTCGGCGTAGGACGAGATCTCGGCGATCGACGGCCGGCCGCGGCACAACCGGACGATCGCAGTGCGGACATCGCCTGGCGCCCAATCGAGCTCGCCGCTCGCCATCAGGGTCTCCACCGTAACCTCGATCGGCAGCTCGATCCGGGGGCGGGTTCGCCCGCCCGTGAGTGTGTATGGCCGGGCGCGATTGGGTGATCGTTTTGTCTCTGGCGTGTCCATGCTGAGGGTCATCGAACTCCCTGCGTCGCACGCGGAGTGGCCTGTACCGCCTTGCCGACCCGGTCGACGAGCACCGCCATCTCGTATCCGACCTGCCCGACTTCACACGAGATCGACGCCAGCGCAGCGAGATACGATCCGTTCCCGACACCCATCAACAGCAGGTAGCCATCGTCCATCTCAACGATCGACTGGCGGACGTCTCCAGCCTCGAACAACCGGGCGGCGCCGGTGGACAGGCTCGCCAAACCCGATGTCACGGCTGCCAGTTGGTCCGCGCGATCAGCCGGCAGATGAGAGCTCGCCGCCATCAGGAGACCGTCGGCCGACACGAGAATCGCGTGTGACACGCCTGGCACGTCACGGACGAAGTTGGACACGAACCAGTCGAGGGTCCGAGTGGTCGCAGGTACGGAGCTTGCGGACCGACCGTCCCGTTGGGTGCCGTTGTTCATCGGTCTCCTTCGATTCGACGGTGTGCTCCAATGCTTTCGGAACGTCCGCTGCGAACACCGGCCAGTGCTCGGCTCAGCATGTCTGCAATCGCCGCGGGATCGCGCCCCACGTCGGCGTCGGCGTCGGATCCCCTCCCGGCGTGGCCCGGCACCAGCCGCGCGCCGCGTTCGCGGATCGGCAGCCCGGATTCAGTGTGCCGCTCCGGTTTCTGCTCGACCGCCTTCGCAGCGGCGGCCCAGCCGGCGTCGGCAACGGTGGCCCAATCCCCGTCGCGTGATTCGAGCGTGGTCGGGTCCATCAGCCATTCGGAAACCATCCGCTCGAAAATCGGCGCACTCTCGGACTCGATGTTCGGCAACGCAGGTTCGGCAGCCGGCGTGGACTGTGGCGGGCTGGACGGGGCCGGCGTGGCCTGCGAAGGCGGCGCGTCGGGCGTTGACCGAGTGGTGAAGAAGGCAAACGTATTCGATGTCGACTGGCGTGCCGGCCCCTGCTCGGCGGCTACCGCCGGCTCCACGGCTGTCCGTCCGTCCTGGGGGCCGGCGACGTCGTTGACACCGCTCGCACCGGGCGACCGCTTCGGGAACATGCTGCCGTTGTGCGCCGAGGCATCCGATCCGCTCGTCGGTGTGGTCGCCGGCGAGCCCACCTCGTCGTCGTCACGTGCGCTGGCGGCACCGCCGTCGAGTTCGCTCCCGAGCTCACGGTCCGGTACACGCCCGTGCTCGGTGGACCGAGGCAGCGCGTCGCCGTACGATCCGGCAAGCGGATCGTCGAGTGGATCGACGATTTCGGCCGGCGGGGCAATCAGCGTGCCGGGTAAGTGCACACTAGCCGTCACACCGGGCCGATCGTTCAACGCGTCGGTGGTGCGGAGCCGGACAGTGGCCTCGTGGCGTCGCGCAAGCCGGCCGACGACGAAAAGGCCCATCCTCTTGGCAGTTTCGGGAGTTACCTCGCCGCCCAGCGCGAGCCGTTCGTTCGCCGCGCGCAAGTCCTCCGCGGACATACCGAGTCCCCGATCGGCCACCTCGACCAGGATGCCGCCATCGACCGCGCGCGAGACCGTCACCGATACCGACGATTCCGGCGGCGAGTACCGCAATGCATTGTCGAGCAGCTCCGCGATGAGGTGGCCGACATCACCCGCCGCCGCGCCGACGATCGAGACGTCGCCGGTAGGGCCGGCCTTGACCCGACGGTACTGCTCGACCTCGGACATCGCGGCGCGCAGCACTTCCGGCAGCGGCACGGGCGCCGACCGGCGGTGGTGTTCCACCGTGTCGGCAAGCACGAGCAGATTGTCGCCGTTGCGGCGCATGCGCGTCACGAGGTGATCGAGCCGAAACAGATGATCGAGCCGGACCGGATCGTCTTCGTCGAGCTCGAGTGTCTCGATCAGCGCCAGCTGCTCTTCTACGAGGGATCTGCTTCGGCGGGAAAGGGTTTCGAACATGTCGCCGATCTGCAGGCGGACGCCGTGCTCGCCGGCCAGGCGGACCGCTTGAAAGTGGATGTCGTCGATCGCGCGCGCCAGCTGCCCCACTTCTTCGTTGGTCCTGACCGGCAGCGCCGTGATCTCAGGCACGCCACCACCCTTGCTGAGTCGATCGATCTCCTCGGGCAGCTGGACCCGCGCGACCTGCAGTGCGCTGCGGCGTAGGCCACCGATCGACCGTATCAGCGACCGGCCGACTCCAAGTGCAACGACGAGTGCGGTTAGCACTGCACCGAGGAAGATCGCGGTGTCACGGAGGGCCGCGGATCGCAACGCATTGGCCCGAGTATGCACCGTGCGCTCGAGATCGGACGAAAGTTGTTGTGCCATAGCATGATATTGGTCGACGCTCGCCTGCATCGCGCTGGTGAACTGGGTCGCGTACACGGATTCGCCCAGCGGCCGGGTGTAGGCATCGCGCCGAAGGTCGGATGCCCCGCGCAACGCCGTGCCTTCACCCGTCGGCGTCAGCTGGGCGAGCCGATCAATCGCCGCCGCCTCTGCACCTGCCGCTTCCGCCGCCTTGGTCCGCAGCACGACCGAATCGACGAAGTCCGGCGCGGCGACCAGCACCCGCTGCGTTGTCAGCGCCCGCTGCGCCGCAAGAACGTTCCCGAGCCGGTCCGCAATCGGGCGCACGGCGTCGTCGCCGACGGTCGCCGTTGCCGTTGCGATCGCCGAGGAGACACCGATCGCCACACTCTCCGCTCGCTCGGCGATCCGTAGCTGCGGCACTGGGCCGGATGCGATCTCGTCGCGCAACGTCTTCGCCGTCGAGGATGCGGTCGCGAGCTCCGCAGTGACTGTCGGGTCGAACTCCGCAGACGTGATCAGCGACGCCAGGGCCGTCACGCTCGCGTCGAACTGTGTGAGCGGTTCCGCGATCGGCGCACCCGAGGCGGCGGCGTAGGCGAGACCATCGAGTCGATCGACGAACTCGACTGCAGGCACCACGATCCCGGCGTTGCCGGACGCGACGCTCAACTTCGATGCCGCCGAGAGTTCGTTCT
This sequence comes from Mycobacterium sp., assembly GCF_050701515.1. Lineage (GTDB taxonomy): Bacteria > Actinomycetota > Actinomycetes > Mycobacteriales > Mycobacteriaceae > Mycobacterium. The sequence continues at coordinate 4,513 of NZ_JBOGDB010000165.1, forward strand.
GGATCCGCAGCGCGCCGAACGTCACAGCGAGCACGACAGGGAGTACCATGATCGCCGCGACTTTCCATCGCAACGGCCAGCCCGCGACCGATGCCCGCGACACGGCCGGATGCGCAGGTTCGACGACGTTCGGACCATTGGCATCCATGCCGTGCCACCCTCCGCCGGGTCAATTGACGTTCGAGTAGAAGCACCCAGCCAACGCGATGGTAGAGCAGTTATCACGGTTATGCATCGACTGGGTGAACGACAGCAGCCTCGCGGTGTCGCAAAACCGCAGGTGACGCCTGTCTTGATAACGAAACGATCACAACAATCGTCCCAGTCGGCGGCAGCCTCGGCCCGCTTATTCCCGCGGACACGTCAGCGGCCTGCGTCAAGGATCAGCCGGAGTAATACACCTCTGAAGTGGGGCTGAAGTGGGGCGGGCGGGGCTCGAACCCGCGACCGACGGATTATGAGTCCGCAGCTCTAACCAACTGAGCTACCGCCCCCAGTCCAGCGTTGTCGCCGCTGCGCGCTCCACTACGTTAGCGCCCCTCGGAATCGTTTCGTTGCCGACCGGCGGTCCAGTGGCGATCTACCATCAATCCGCCGCGTCGCTGCGAGTCAGGGGACCATGCCGATGCCAACAGATTCCGAAGCCGCATCGTCGGCGCGCCCGACCGGCGGCTCAAAGCCGGTCCGGCTGGCCGTTGTCCTCGCCGCGCTCGGAGTCGTCTTCGGCGACATCGGGACCAGCCCGATCTACACCGTCCAAACCGTGTTCAACCCCCGCGACCCGCATCCTGTTCCCCTCAGCGCCGACAACGTGTACGGGGTGGTGTCCCTGATCTTCTGGTCGGTGATGCTCATCGTCACCCTCACCTACGTCACCCTGGTGATGCGCGCGGACAACAATGGCGAGGGCGGCATCATGGCGCTCATCACGCTGTTGCGACGATGGGGCTCGTCACACGGTCGCCGCACCGCGCTGATGTTAGCTGCGCTCGGAGTCTTCGGCTCCGCACTGTTTTTCGGCGACAGCATGATCACACCGGCAATCTCCGTGCTGTCCGCCATCGAGGGCATCGAGGTGGTCGACCCCGACTTCAAGGACTGGGTCATTCCGATCACCGCCGTGATCATCGTCGCGCTCTTCTCCGTCCAGCGGCGTGGCACGGCCGCTGTCGGACGGCTGTTCGGTCCGGTGATGATCACCTGGTTCGTCGCGATCGGCGCGTCTGGAGTGAGCGGCATCGCCGCCCGTCCGGAAATCCTCAAGGCGCTTTCGCCGACCTATGCGCTGACCTTCATGGTCGGGCACTTCGAGATTGCGTTCTTCGCGTTGACCGCGGTCGTGCTCGCGGTCACCGGCGCGGAGGCCCTCTACGCAGACATGGGCCACTTTGGGCGGAAGGCCATCATCCGCGCCTGGCTGTTTGTCGTCCTGCCGGCGCTGGTTCTCAATTACATGGGCCAGGGCGCGCTGCTGATCGGCGATCCGGCCACCATGCGTGCGCCCTTCTTCCTGCTGATTCCCGGCTGGGCATTGTGGCCGATGGTGCTATTGGCCACCGCCGCAACGGTAATCGCGTCGCAGGCGGTAATCACCGGCGCATTTTCGGTGGCGTCGCAGGCCGCTCGACTCGGATATCTGCCGAGGTTGCGGGTGGTGCACACGTCCGCGGCGCAGGCGGGACAGATATACGTGCCGTGGATCAACGGCCTGCTGATGGTCGGGGTCCTCACGCTGGTGCTCGCCTTCCGCAGCTCGGAACGTCTGGCGTATGCCTACGGCATGGCGGTGACCGGCACGATCACGATCACCACGCTGCTCTTCCTCTACTACGCCCGCACCAGGTGGGGCACCCCGCTCTGGCTGGTGCTAACCGGCGGCGGCGCTCTGCTGCTCATCGATCTGCTGTTCGTGGCGGCCAACTTGACCAAACTGGTGCACGGGGCATGGCTGCCGCTGCTGATCGGCATCACCGCATTCACCGTCATGACCACCTGGCAGCGCGGACGTCAGATCGTCACGCGGGCGCGCGAGGAGGCGGAGGGACCGCTCCGCGGATTCATAGACGAACTCCGCGACCGCCAGCCGCCGTTAACGCGCGTTCCCGGCACTGCGGTGTTCCTCAACCGCGGAAAAGAAACCGCTCCACTGGCCATGCGAACCAACGTCGAGCACAATCATGTGCTCCATAAGCACGTGGTGATCATGTCGATCGAGACGCTGCCGGTGCCACGCGTGCCGGAGTCCGAAAGAACGGTGATCGACACTCTTGGCTACAAGAAGAACGGGATCATCTACGTCACAGCGAATTTCGGTTATATGGAAAGGGTGCACGTGCTGGACGCACTTCGCGGACTCGACCCGAAGCAGACCGAAGGCCGGATCTCGGTCGACAGCACCTCCTACTTTCTGTCGAAGCTGGAATTGACGAAGGGCGACCAGCCGACGATGGCGGCCTGGCGCAAGCACCTGTTCATCGCGACGTCCTACATCACCGCCGACGCCGCCGAACATTTCGGCCTACCACGAGACCGCACTTTGATCATGGGATCGCGAATCGAGGTGTAGGCACACGTCGTTCAGCTGAAGACCGTCTGCCCGTCCGCGTCGATGAGATATCGCTCGGTCCCGTTCTCGACTCGGGGAGCATCGGTGGCCAGCGCGACGGCGATCTTGTCACTCGCGTTGCGCATCACGTCCACGTTCAGCTCGAACGCCTGGGCCTCGGTGAAATGCGTGCGAACCCCGGCCGCCACCTCCGGCCGGATAGCGGCGGGCGACCAAATCAGCGCGTCGACGTACCCCAGCGCCGCCTTGTGGCGTTCGGTCAGTTCATCCGACGTCTCGAAGTGGTCGATCTGGGTGTACAGCGACTCCGTTCCACCCGCATCCAACGCATTGCCCTCGCGCAGCGACTGACACAGCCGGCAGTTGTGTTGTCTGGCCCCGCGCAGCCGAACGATTTCAGACGTCACCGGATCGAGCGCGCGCAGTCGGGCAACGCACGGAAGAAACGAGTTGAACAACACGTCGGCCGGATCGCTGTCGTGGTCCCACCGGACCGCGTCCGTCCACGGCACCGGCAGGCCAATTGCCTCCAGTCCGGCACGCACTCTCGGGAGGTAGTCGGCGACGAACGTCAGCATCACCGCGCCGATCACCGACGTTTCCAGAGCGGAGGTAAACCGAGCCCGCAGGTCGTCTCCGATGGACGACACGTCGACGCTGAACTGTTCGGCGAACTCGACGACGGCCGACTCCGCCGCGTCGTCCGGACCGTCGACCGTGATCTCGGCCGGCAGCTGCGGCAGCGAGAGGGTGTTGGCGCAGGTCTGGCGCACCAGCGCGTTGATCCGGCCATAGTCGCGGGGAGCGAGGGCAAGAAGTCGGCCGAGTTCGCCGTTCAACGGATCGTGCACCGTCGCATTATTGCGCCTGACTGACCGACGACATATGAAAGTCAGGGATTCGTATCGACGGCATGGCCGCCCGGGTGGCCCAGTCACCCCACTCCCGCGGCAGGGTGATCTCGCTGACGCCCGCCTCGGTGGCCCGGCGCATCAGGTCCAGCGGGCTTTCGTTGAACCGGAAGTTATTGACCGCGCCGGTCACCTGGCCGTCCTCGACCAGGTAGACGCCGTCGCGGGTCAGCCCGGTCAGCAGCAGCACGGCGGGGTCAACCACACGGATGTACCACATCGTCGTCAACAGCAGTCCGCGTTCGGTGCCGGCGACCATATCGGCCAGGCTCGCCGAACCGCCGGTCATCAGCAGGTTGCCCGCGGGCACCGCGACCGGAACACCGAATTCGCCGGCCGCCGCGCGCGGGTAGGCCAGCGCGTTGATCGTGCCGTCGCGGATCCAGTCGACCCGTTCGACATCCATGCCGTTGTCGAAAATCGACACCCGTTCCGAGGAACTGGGCGCCGCGACGAACGGCAGACACTCCAGGCTCGGGGCGGCAGGATCGGAGTAGATGGTCAGCGGCAGGTCGCTGACCATCTCTCCCACCCGGGTGCCGCCACCGGGCGCCGAAAACGCCGTGCGACCCTCTTGCGCGCCGCGGCCATCCATCGACCACGCCAGGTAGATCATCAAGTCGGCCACCGCGGATGGCGGCAGGATCGTCTGGTAGCGCCCGGCTGGCAGCTCGACGGATCGCCGTGCCCAACCCAGGCGCGTCGAAAGCTGCGCCAGCATCGAATCGGTTGGCACATCGGTGAAGTCGGGCGTGCTGATACCGGCCCAGGCACTGGCGCCGTCCCGCTTGGCATTGATCTCCACCGAACCCGTCGGCTGCGTGTAACGTCGCCGCAGCCCACTCGAGGTGGCGACGAACGTCGTCTCGACGATGTGCCGGGCATAGCCGTACAGTTGGTCCGGCCCCCGGAAACCACGCGCTAATGCATCGGCGACGCCGCCGAAAACCTGCGCGGAGGTACCGGGAATCGGTGCGTCCCAGTCGGTCGGCGTATCGGTAGCAGGCACCGGCGGCGCGCTGTCCCGCGCTTCCGGCGCCGACAGCGCCGCCTTCTGCGATGCCGCCACCAAGCCCGCAATGACCGACGGATCGACTTCACTGGACGTCAACGAACCGACGTGGCCGCTATCGCCCCGGCGCACAATGGAAATCACAGCCGTCCTGCGCTGTACCGACTCGCCGTTGGTGGTCATCGAATTGTTCGCCCACCGCAGCGCGGAATCCACACGGTCGGTGACCAACACGATCGTCTCTTCGGCCTTCCCCAACCGGTCGGCCTCCGCCAACGCCATGTCGATGACCTGCTGCGCGGCGATCACGGCTACCGTCCCCCTTCGGCGCGGGTGTTGAGCACGTCGATGCCGCGAAACAGCGCCGACGGACAGCCATGACTGACCGGGGCGATTTGACCGGGCTGCGCCTTGCCGCAATTGAATGCCCCGCCGAGGCGCCAGCACGATGCGCCGCCAACGGCTTCCAGCGCTCCCCAAAAGTCTGTGGTGGTGGCCTGGTAGGCCACGTCGCGCAGCTGGCCGTCGAGCTTGCCGGCACGGATCCGGAAGAATCGCTGTCCGGTGAACTGAAAGTTATACCGCTGCATATCAATTGACCACGACTTGTCGCCGACGACGTAGATGCCATCGTCAACCTGCCCGATGAGGTCATCGGTGGATAGATCGTCGGCGCCCGGCTGCAGCGACACATTGGCCATCCGCTGGATCGGCACGTGGTGCGGTGAGTCGGCGTAGGAGCAGCCGTTCGACCTCGGCACACCCAGCCGCAGCGCGAACACCCGGTCAAGCTGATACCCGACAAAGATGCCGTCGCGCACCAGATCCCAGCGCTGCGCCTGCACACCTTCGTCGTCCCAGCCGACGCTGGCCAGCCCGAACTCCTCGGTACGGTCGGCGGTCACGGTCATCACCGGCGAGCCGTAGCGCATCATGCCCAGCTTGTCCGGCGTGGCGAACGACGTGCCGGCGTAGGCGGCCTCGTAACCGATGGCTCGATCGTATTCGGTGGCGTGTCCGATGGATTCGTGGATGGTCAGCCACAGATTGGAGGGGTCGATCACCAGGTCGGTCGGCCGGGCCGTCACGCTGGGCGCCTTGACCTTCTCGGCCAGCAATACCGGCAGCTGCGCAAGCTCCGCCGACCAGTCCCACACGTCGTCGCCGGCGACGGCCTCCCAGCCGCGTGCGGTCGGCGGCGCCAGGGTGCGCATGGTCTCGAAGCTTCCCGCTGCGGCGTCGACGGACACCGCCTCCAGCGTCGGATTCACTCGCACTCGTTGCTGGGTGATCGACGAACCGAATGTGTCGGCATAGAACGTCTGCTCCTTCACCGAGTGCAGGCTGGCCGAGGCGTGGTCGACGCCGTCGGCGGCCAGCAGCCGTCCCGAATACTCGGCAAGCACCCCGATCTTGTCGGCCGTCGCGACCGCGAACGGGTCGGTCCGGTAATCCGAGGCCCAGCTGACGTCGGCGTACACCGGTTCGGGAGCCAGCTCGATCGTCTCGCCGTTGAGCGGAGCCAGGGCGCGCGCCACCAGCACCGCGCGACGGGCCGTCTCGGCCGCCACCTCGGGATTCAGCTCGGCGTGCGAGGCAAAACCCCAGGTGCCGTCCACGATGACCCGCACCGCGAGGCCGATCTCGCGGTCGACGACGGAGGTCTCCAACTCACCGTCGCGCAGCCGCACGACCTCGTTGGTGGTGCGGTGGATGCGCAGGTCGGCGTGGCTGGCGCCGGCCGCCACGGCGGCGGACAGCGCCGCATCGGCGAGTTGATGTCGCGGCAGCCCGAGGAAGTCGGCGTCGACCTGTCGGCTGGCTGTCACGGCTAACACCGTAGTTCGACCGGGCCGGGCCCGCTTTAATGGCTCGGTGGCCGCCAATCGGATCCGATCAACGCCGCTGGGGTATGCACTGCTCGCTCCCAGCCTATTCGGGGTGGTCACCTTCCTGCTGCTGCCGATGCTGGTCGTGGCGTGGCTCAGTGTGCATCGCTGGGACCTGTTGGGCCCGATTCGCTATGTCGGACTGGATAATTGGCGTTTGGTGCTGGCCGATCCGTCGTTTGCGACCTCGCTGTTGGCCACGGCGCTGTTCATCGCGATCGTGGTGCCCACCCAAACAATGCTGGGGCTGATCGCAGCGGCCATGCTGGCCCGCGACCTGCCGGGCAGCGGCTTTTTCCGCACACTGTATGTGCTGCCGTGGATCTGTGCCCCGCTGGCGATCGCCGTGCTGTGGCGGTGGATCCTGGCGCCCACCGACGGCGCGGTCAGCACGCTGCTGGGACAACGGATCGAGTGGCTCACCGATCCGGACTTGGCACTGCCCGTCGTCTCGGCGGTGACGATCTGGACCAACGTCGGCTACGTCACGCTGTTCTTTCTGGCCGGCATCCTCGCCATCCCCGCCGACATCCACGACGCGGCGCGCACGGACGGCGCAACCGCATGGCAGCGGTTCCGGCGCATCACCCTTCCGATGCTGCGTCCGACGCTGTTCTTCGTGCTGGTCACCGGGATCATCAGCGCCGCCCAGGTATTCGACACCGTCTACGCGCTGACCGCGGGCGGTCCGCAGGGCCGCACCGACCTGATCGCGCACCGCATCTACGCCGAGGCGTTCGGCGCCGCCGCGGTCGGACGGGCGGCGGTGATGACGATCGTGTTATTCGTCCTCTTGGTCGGCGTGACCGTCGTCCAGCACCTGTATTTCCGGCGGCGGATCACCTATGACATCGCCTAGCCGGATGGCGTCGGGGTCGGTCATCTACGCCGTGCTGGCCGCCGGTGCGGTGATAACCCTGGCGCCGTTCGCGCTGGGGTTGCTGACGTCGTTCACCTCGGCGCGGCAGTTCAACACGGAGTCCCCCTTGTCGTGGCCGGCCCCACCGACACTGGAGAACTACACCGGGCTGGCCGACGCCGGGTTCGGCCGCGCCCTGGTGGTCACCGCGCTGATGACCGCCGTGATTCTGCTGGGCCAACTGACATTCTCCGTCTTGGCGGCCTATGCCTTCGCGCGCTTGGACTTCCCGGGCCGCGACACATTGTTCTGGTGCTACATCGCGACGTTGATGGTGCCCGCGACAGTGACGGTGGTGCCGCTGTATCTGATGATGGCGCAAGCAGGCCTGCGCAATACCTTCTGGGCTCTGGTAGTGCCGTTCATGTTCGGCTCGCCCTACGCGATCTTTTTGTTGCGTGAGTACTTTCGCACTATTCCCGCCGATCTGATCAACGCAGCGCGCATCGACGGCGCCAACACGCTCGATGTCCTGGTGCACGTGGTGGTGCCGGCCAGCAAGCCCATCTTGGTGACGCTGGCACTGATCACCGTTGTCTCTCAATGGAATAACTTCATGTGGCCCTTGGTGATCACCAGCGGCGACAAATGGCAGGTGCTGACCGTCGCGACCGCGGCTCTGCAGTCACGCTACAACGCGCAGTGGACGCTGGTGATGGCTGCCACGACGGTGGCAATCGTTCCGCTGATCGTGCTCTTCGTCGCCCTCGGCCGGCACATCGTCCGGTCAATAGTCGTGACGGGGCTGAAATGAGCTTGCGACCAAGGTTTTCCACGCTTCTTGCGACTGCGCTTGCACTGTCGATGACCGCGCTGTTGGTGGCGGCGATACTGCTGGGCCGCTCGGCGGAGCCCGACGGCCGGACGGTGGTGACGGTGCGGCTGTGGGACGAGCAGGTGGCGACGGCATACCGGCAGTCCTTCGCCGAGTTCTCCCGGGAAAACCCGGACATCGAAGTGCGCGTCAACGTGGTGGCGTACGCGACCTATTTCGACACGCTGCGGACCGACGTCGCGGGCGGCAGCGCAGACGACATCTTCTGGTTGTCCAACGCATACTTCGCCGGATATGCCGACGGCGGCAGGCTGATGAACATCGAAAAGACGTTGGGACCGAGCGCCGCGGATGCCGGTCTGCCCGGCTCAGCCGGGGTGGCCTGGGAGCCGTCGGTGGTGGATCAGTTCACCCGCGACGGCGTGCTGTGGGGCATCCCGCAACTCACCGACGCCGGGATCGCGGTGTACTTCAATGCCGACCTGGTTGAGGCGGCGGGTGTCGATCTGACACAGTTGGTCGCACTGCGCTGGTCTCCCGGCGGCGACGACACTCTGCGGCCGCTGCTGGCCCGGTTGACCGTGGACGCCAACGGGCGCCGCGCCGACCAACCCGGCTTCGACCCCCGGCGGGTCCGGCAGTGGGGTTACAACGCGGCCAACGACCTTCAAGGCATCTATCTCAACTACATCGGCTCGGCCGGCGGCGTCTTCTCCGACGGCGATCGATTCGCCTTCGACAACCCGGCATCGGCCGAGGCATTCGAGTATCTGGTGCGGCTGATCAACGAGGATCACGTCGCCCCGCCGGCGTCGGACACCAACAGCAACAGTGACTTCTCCCGCAACCAGTTCCTGCAGGGCAGGATGGCACTGTTCCAATCCGGCACCTACAACCTGGCCGCGATCGCCGAACAGAGTCGATTCCATTGGGGCGTTGTCATGCTTCCGGCGGGACCAGCGGGGCGAGTGAGCGTCACCAACGGCATTGCCGCCGCCGGTAATTCGGCGTCTAAACATCCCGACGCCGTGCGCCGGGTGCTGGCCTGGATGGGCAGCACCCGTGGCAATCAGCACCTCGGAGCCCGCGGCGCGGCCGTTCCCGCGGTGCTCGCGGCGCAGCGCGTCTATTTCGACTACTGGGCACGCCGCGGAATCGACGTCGGGCCGTTCTTCACCGTGCTCAACGGTCCGCGCATCCCCGCACCGGGCGGGCCCGGCTTCGCCGCGGGATACCAGGCGTTGCAGCCCTACTTCGACGAGATGTTCCTCGGGCGCGCCGACGTGGACAGCAGCCTGGCCGATGCTCAGGCTGCCGCGAACGCCGCGGCCGAGCGCTAACTGGTGCCCAGCAGCGTGAGTTCCAGCGCCAGCGCGACGCCGCACACCGCCACGACGATCGAAAGTGCCACCCAGTCCCGCACTTTCGGCCGCGACGGCGCCGCCGAGATCTGACCCGCACCCCCGCGCGCGGTAATCGCGTCGCCCATCTCGTCGGCACGCCGCAGCGCCACGATGATCGCCGCGGCGATCAGGTCGATGACTTCCAAGGCCCATCGCCGCCGACGCGCGCGCCGAGTGGTCAGCACCGGCTTCGGTCGCAGCCGGCGCGCCGCATACAGGATGCGGAACTCGTCGATCAGCATCGGAAACGCCCGCAGCGCCAGTGCCAGCGCGACCGCCCAGTCGTCGACCGGGATCCGCAGCGGGCGCAGCGGCCTGCCCAACTTCGCTACCGCCGGCGCGATCTCGGCGACGTTGGTGGTCCACGACACCATGGCGCCCAGCCCGAGCAGCACGATCGACAACGCGGTGATGCGCAGGAACTTCAGCAGGCCTCCCAGGCCCACCTCGATCGTCCCCAAATCGATGATCGGGCTGCCGCCGGCGAAAGTGGCGGTGACGCCGCCGAGAATCAGCAGGATCCACAGCCAGCGCGGTATCGACGGCAATGCACCACGCGGGATTCTCGCCAGCCATGCGGCCGCAAGCACCAGGGCCGCCACGAAACCGATCGGCACCCAGCCCGGGTAGAACGTCAGCAGCACGCCGATGCCCGCCACCACAACGAGTTTGGTGCCCGCCCACAGGTCGTGAATGACCGTGCGGCCGGGCACCGGCCGCAGCAGCACGACCGGCCTGCGTTGCCTGCGAGTGGGTGCGGTCATGACATGCCCCCGGCCGTGGTCGGCGCCGTCGCCAACACACCGTCCTGCAGGTGCAGGATGCGCGGGCACAGGTCTTCCAACCCGGAGAAGTCGTGTGAGATGACGACGACCGTCAGCCCGGCGCGGCGCCGCAGATCCTCGAGCAGTCGCAGCAGTCCGCGCTGGCTGGCGGCGTCGAGCCCGGCCAGCGGCTCGTCGAGGATGAGCGCGCGCGGCGAGCGGGCCAGCAGCCCGGCTAGCACGACGCGGCGCATCTGCCCGCCGCTGAGC
>NZ_JBOGDB010000166.1:0-14469 GCF_050701515.1 Mycobacterium sp.
TCCGCGGCGACCGCGACAGTCTGCGGATGAGGCCGCTCTGCCCACAGCGCCAGCGCCGATTCCAGGTCCGCGGTCTCGACACCGAGGATCTGCAGCGGCCGCTCGTCGGAGTGGTCGCCGATGAGTACGGTGACGTCCCACCCGGCCATCACCCGGTCGTACATCCAGCCGCCGGCGAAGCTGACCACGTCGGCAACCGTGGCGGCGACCACGTCGAGCCGATACCTCATTTCGTGCTCCGGGGCGCCAATTCGACGGCCAGCGACTCTGCGTACCCCTTGAACACCTCGGTGACCGGTATTGAGCGATCGAGCAACCATAGGGTCTCCATTCCGTTGATGAAGGCGAGTATTTCGACGGCCTTGGTGGCCGCATCACAATCCGGGCGGAACTGTCCGTCACGCTGACCACGCTCGATGATCTGCGTGATGATGTCGACGGCGTCGCGATACCGCCCTTGGATGCGCTCGTGCAGGGGAGCGCCGGGCGCGATGTTCTCCACCAGCAGCACCGTGAACGTGCCGATCAGTTCGGGGGCGCGGTCGAACCGCTCCGGCACCCGGCTGAGCTCGGTGATGAGGTCACCTGATCGGTCCGCGTGGGCGTCGTCGTCAGCATCACGGGCGTCGACGACCGCGTTGAGCAGCTGCTCCTTGGACTCGAAGTGGTGCAGCAGGCCGGCCGGCGTCACACCGGCTTCCTTGGCAATCTGGGCCAGCGAGGTGTTTCGCCACCCGTTGCGCGCGAGCAGCCGCTCGGCCACGCGAAGAATGCGCTGCCTGCGGTCCTCGCCCTTGGCGAGAAGCGTGTCGTAGGGCCGTGCGGCTGTCACGAAGTTCCTTCGGGCAAACCAACCTAGTGAACACACAGTAGGTTGGTTTGCCCGGGTGTGACAAGGGTCTCAATGAGAAAATTCTTGACAGCCGTCAGAGACCCAGCGACTTGGCGATGATCACCTTCATCACCTCACTGGTCCCGGCGTAGATCCGGGCCACCCGCGCATCCGTGTACAGCCGGGCGATCGGGTACTCCATCATGTAGCCGTATCCACCGAAGAGTTGCAGGCAGCGGTCCACCACGCGCTGCTGCATCTCCGTGCAGAACAGTTTCACTCGCGCAGCGTCGGCGCCGGTCAGCTCGCCGTCGACGTGCAGGGCCACCGCCCGGTCCAGCATGGCCTGGGCGGCCTCGACCTCCGTCGAACATGCGGCGAGTTCGAACTTGGTGTTCTGGAACGACGCGACGGGCGTGCCGAACGCCTTGCGGTCCTTGGTGTAATCGATTGCTGCCGCGATCGCCGACCGCGCCTGGGCGACCGACCCGACGGCGACGGTGAGGCGCTCCTGCTGCAGGTTGTGGCCGAGGTAGCCGAAGGCTTCGCCCTCCTCCCCCAGCCGGTTGGCCAGCGGAACCCGCACATCGGTGAAGGACAGCTCCGCGGTGTCCTGTACCTTGCAGCCCATCTTGTCCAGCTCGCGGCCGCGGTCGAACCCGGGCATGCCGTCCTCGACGACCAGCAGGGTAAGGCCCCGGCGGCGGTTCTCCGGATCGGTCGATGTGCGGGCCACCACGATCACCAGATCCGCCTGGATTCCGCCGGTGATGAACGTCTTGGCGCCGTTCAGCACGTACTCGTCGCCGTCGAGTACGGCGGTGGTGCGCATGCCTGCCAAGTCCGATCCCGTACCGGGCTCGGTCATCGCGATCGCGGTCAGCAGCGTGCCGGCGGCCAGGCCGGGAAACCAGCGTTCGCGCTGCTCGGTGTTCGCATAGTGCAGGAAGTACGGCAGGATCACCTCGAGCTGGGTGCGCACGGTCGACAACGTGACCAGGGCGCGTGCCGCCTCCTCCTGCATCACGACGTTGTAGCGATAGTCCGCGATGCCGGCCCCGCCGTACTCCTCCGGGATGGCCATGCCCAGCATGCCCAGCGACCCCATCTGCTCGAAGACCTCTCGGGGCATCCGGCCGGCCTTCTCCCACTCGGGATAATGCGGCGCCACTTCCTTTTCCACGAAGTCACGGCACAACTCCCGGAACGCCTCGTGGTCTTCGGTGAATAGATCTCGACGCACGTGGCGTCCCCCTGTCTCTATCTCTACGCGATGAGTTCGACCAACGTCGCGTTGGCCGTTCCGCCGCCCTCACACATCGTTTGCAGCCCGTAGCGAATCCCGTTGTCCCGCATATGATTGATCATGCGGGTCATCAGCACCGCGCCGGATGCACCGAGCGGATGGCCGAGCGCAATCGCCCCGCCCAGCGGGTTGAGCCGTTTCTCGTCGGCCCCGGTCTCCTCGAGCCATGCCAGCGGCACCGGCGCGAAGGCCTCGTTCACCTCGAACACACCGACCTCGTCCAGGCCGACACCGGCCTTGTGCAGCACCTTCTCGGTGGCCGGTATCGGACCGGTGAGCATCAGCACCGGGTCCGCGCCGGTGACGGCGCCGGCGCGATACCGCACGATCGGGGTCAGCCCCAACGTGATTGCGTTCTCGGCCGTCATCACCAGTAGCGCCGCCGCGCCGTCGGAGATCTGCGAGGAGTTGCCCGCATGAATGACGCCGTCGTCGGAGAACGCCGGCTTCAGGCCCGCGAGCTTTTCGACGCTGGTACCCCGCCGCACACCCTCGTCGGCAACGACCGGTTCGCCGCCGGTGAACACCGGAATCATCTGGTTCTCGAAGGCCCCGCTGTCCTGTGCGGCGGCCGCACGCTCGTGCGAGGACGTCGAATACTCGTCGAGGCGTGTTCGGGAGAAGCCCCACTTCTGCGCGATCATCTCGGCGGAGATGCCCTGGTTGAACGAGAAATCACCGTAGCGCGCAAGCACTTTCGGCCCGTACGGCATGCCGGTCGCTCGTGCGGCGCCGAGTGGCACCCGGCTCATCACCTCGACGCCACCCGCGACGACGACGTCCTGCTGCCCCGACATCACGCCTTGCACGGCGAAGTCCAACGCCTGCTGGCTCGATCCGCACGCGCGATTGATCGTGGTGCCCGGAATGGTCTCGGGCCATCCGGCGGCCAGCACCGAGTAGCGCGCGATGTTGCTCGATTGGTCGCCGACCTGCGAAACACAGCCCCACACCACATCGTCGACGACATCGGGGTCGATGCCGGCCCGCCCCACCAGCGCGGTGAGCACGAGCGCGGACAGGTCGGCGGAGTGCATCTCGGACAACCCACCGTTGCGCTTGCCGACCGGAGTGCGGACCGCCTCGACGATCACCGTTTCACGCATCTTTGTCTCCATTCCGTCTGCACCGCGGCATCAGCGGTACACCGGGCCGATGGCCCCTTGCTCGCGTAGCTCCGCGATCTCGTCTTGCCCCAGGCCGAGTTCGGCCAGCACGGCGTCGGTGTGCTGGCCCAGCCCGGGAACCGCCCTCATCGGCGGATCGTAACCGGCGATGACCGGCGGCGGCAGCAGCGCCTGGATCGGGCCCTTGGTCGTCTCCACCGACCGCCAGCGGTCGCGAGCCGTCAGCTGCGGATGAACGATCACCTCGCTCGGTAAGTTGTAGCGCGAGTTGCCGATCCCCGCCTGGTCGGCCACCTTCTGGATGTACGCGAGATCGTGCTGCGCGCACCAGGATCCGATGGCCTCGTCGAGTATTTCGCGGTGTGCGCAGCGACCGGAATTGCTGGCGAAGCGCGCGTCGTCGGCCAGGTCGGGACGGTCGATGATCTCCCTCGCCACCCGCTGCCATTCGCGGTCGTTGGTGGTGCCGAGCACCACGGTCTGCCCGTCGCGGGTCGGAAACGCGCCGTAGGGTGCGACCGCGGGCGAGCCGACGCCGAGCGGCTGCTGGTCAATGCCGGAGTGCTGGGTGTAGGTCAGCTGGTAGCCCATGACGTCGGTCAACACATCGAACAGGCTCAATCCCACCGCGGGAGCGGGGCCCTGGCGGCGGTCGCGGGAGAACAGCAGCGCGAGGATCGACAGCGCGGCGTAGAGCCCGGTGGTGAAATCGGCCATCGCGGGTCCGGGCTTGGCGGGCATGCCGGGGTAACCGGTGACGGCACACGAGCCCCCTTCCGCCTGGATCAGCAGGTCGTAGGCGCGCTTGTGCGAGATCGGGCCGCCCGGTCCGTATCCGTCGATCTCGACCGGGATGACGTTGGGGTGTCGCTCGGCGAGATCGGAAGGCGAAACACCAAGGCGAGCAGTGGATCCCGGCGCGAGATTGGAGACCAACGCGTCTGTGCGATCCAGCAGCCGATGGAGGATATCCATGCCCGCGGGCGACTTCAGGTTCAGCGTGACCGATTCCTTGCCGCGGTTACACCAGACGAAGTGCGCGGCAAGCCCACCTGGTCCGTTGACGACGTCGTCGTAGTCGCGGGCGAAGTCGCCGCCGTCGGGGTTCTCCACCTTGATCACGCGCGCGCCGAAGTCGGCGAGAACGCGGGTGCACATCGGTACGGCCACCGCCTGCTCCATCGCCACTACCGTGATGCCTGCCAGCGGCGCCTGCGATGCCTCCGCTTCGGGCATCACATCACCATGCCGCCGTCCACCGGCAGTATCTGCCCGGTGATGTAGGACGCCGCGTTGGACGCCATGAACACGAACGCGCCCGCAATCTCGGCCGGCTCGGCCCAGCGCTTCATCGGGATGCGGTTGCGCATGTTGGCCGCGAACTTCTCGTTCGTCCGAATGGTTTCCGTCATCGGCGTTGCGGCGAGTGGGGCCAGCGCATTGACCATGATGTTTTTGCTGGCCAGTTCGCGCGCCAGCGATTTGGTGAAGCCGATGATGCCGGCCTTTGCGGCCGAATAGTTCACCTGGCCGAGGGTTCCGGTCAGCCCGGCCGCCGAGGTGACGTTGACGATCCGGCCCGTGCCGTCGGTCGGGATGTACGGCAACGCCGCCTGGGTGACGTTGAACGCACCCATCACGTGGATGTCGAACAGCAGCCGGAACGACTCCTGGCTGGTCTTGTCGAACATCGCCGGCTTGGTGACCCCCGCGTTGTTGATCACGATGTGCAGCGCGCCGTCGGTGAGTGCTGCCGCCTGCGCCGCGGCCGCGTCTGCGGACTCTCGGTCGGACACGTCGAGGGCGGCGGACTCGGCCCGGCCGCCGCTTGCCAAAATGCGTTCGGCGACAGCGGCTGCCGCGTCCTTGTCGAGATCGGTGACCAGCACGGCCGCACCCGCGTCGGCCAGCGCCTCCGAGACCGCCGAGCCGATACCGCCCGCGGCACCGGTCACCAGCGCCGAGCGGCCGGTCAGATCGAAGTAATTGGTCACCTAATAGCTCCTCGGCATTCCCAGCACGTGTTCGCCGAGGAAGTTCAGGATCATCTCCTGACTGACCGGTGCGATCTTCATCAACCGCGACTCGCGGAAGTAGCGCGACACGTTGTACTCCTCGGCGTAGCCCATACCGCCGTGGGTCTGCAGTGCCCGGTCCGCGGCGGCGAATCCCGCGTCGGCGCACAGGTATTTCGCCGTGTTCGCCTCGCGCCCACAGGGTTTGCCGTTGTCATAGAGCCAGGTCGCCTTGCGCAGCACCAGCTCGGCCGCGTCGAGCCGGGCCAGCGAGTCGGCGAGCGGGAACTGCAGGCCTTGATTCATGCCGATCGGCCGGTTGAACACGTGCCGTTCATTCCCGTACTTGACGGCCTTTTCGAGTGCTACCCGGCCGATGCCCAGCGCCTCGGCGGCGATCAGCATCCGCTCCGGGTTCAGGCCGTCGAGAATGTAGGAGAAACCCTTGCCCTCCTCGCCGACCCTGTCCCCCACCGGAATCCGCAGGTCGTCGATGAATACCTCGTTGGAGCCGACCGCGTTGCGGCCCATCTTGCTGATCGGCCGGATGTCGACATGGTCGGGATCCAGGTCAGCCAAGAACAGCGTCATGCCGTCGGTCTTCTTGGTGACATCGTCATACGGCGTGGTGCGCGTCAGCAGCAGGATCTTCTCGGACTCTTTTGCCTTGGAAATCCACACCTTTCGGCCGTTGACCACATAGCTGTCGCCGTCGCGCTTGGCGAACGTGGTGATGCGGGAGGTGTCCAGGCCCGCGCCGGGCTCGGTGACGCCGAAACACACGTGCAGGTCGCCGTTGACGATGCGGGGCAGCGTGGCGGCCTTGAGTTCATCGGAGCCGTGTTTGACCACGGGCTGCATGCCGAAAATCGACAGGTGGATGGCGCTGGCCGCGTTCATCGCGCCGCCCGAGCGGGCGACTTCCTCGAGGAGCAGGGTGGCCTCGGTGATGCCGAGGCCATGACCGCCGTAGGACTCCGGGATGGTCATGCCGAGCCAGCCGCCCTTGGCGATGGCGTCATAGAACTCCTGCGGGAATTCGTGGGCCTGATCCTTCTCCATCCAATAGTGGTCGTCGAACTTGCCCGCCAGTTCCGCGACGGACTTGCGGATCAGCTCCTGATCGTCGGTCAGCTCGAAACTCATACCGTCGGGCATTGGTGCTCTCCTCTGGTCAAATCCCGCACAAGCCAATGCGCCGGTGCGTAAACGGTCGTCGGCGCACCGGCGCACTCGCGACTCTATTCCGGACTTTCAGCCGGCTAGCCGCACGGGTACTCAGTCCGTATTGCCGGTCAGCTCCTTGGCCTGCGCCGCGAAGTCGGCGAAGGTGGCGCCGGTCTTTTCCTTGTGGCTGAGCGCTTGGATGGACACGTCGTGACCTTCGGCGGTTTTGCGCAGGGCGCCGACGGTGGCCTGATCCTTGGGGATGTGAGTGAACGGGTCGAAGTGATACCAACGCATCGCGTTTTCGTAGGTCATCTTGTTGACCTCGACATCGGGCACGTTGTTCTCGGTGAGCACGTCGTGCAGCTGCTCGGGCGCCCCGGGCCACATCGAATCGCTATGCGGGTAGTCGGCTTCCCAGCAGATGTTGTCGATGCCGATCTGGTTGCGCAGCGCGACGCCCACGTGATCGGAGATGAAGCAGGTCAGGAAGTGATCGCGGAACACCTCGCTAGGCTTCTGCTTTCCGAAGTCCTGGCCGGTCCATGTCGAGTGCATCTCATAGGTGCGGTCCGCGCGCTCCAGGAAGTACGGAATCCACCCGGTGCCGCCCTCCGACAGCGCGATCTTGAGATCCTTGTACTTCTTGATCGGCTTGGACCACAACAGATCGGCGGCGGCCTGGACGATGTTCATCGGCTGCAACGTGATCATCACATCCATCGGCGCATCGGGTGCGGTGATGGCCAACCGGCCCGAGGAGCCGATGTGCACGTTCATCACCGTGTCGGTGTCCACCAAGGCCTCCCACAACGGCGTCCAGTAGTCGTCGTGGAAGCTGGGGTAGCCCATCGCCGCCGGGTTCTCGGTGAAGGTCAGGGCATGCACGCCGCGCTCGGCGTTGCGCCGCACCTCCTTCCCGCACGCCTCGGCATCCCAGATCACGGGCAAACACATCGGAATGAACCGCGCGGGATAGGCCCCGCACCACTCCTCGACATGCCAGTCGTTGTAGGCCTGCAACAACGCCAGGCTGAAGTCGGGATCCTCGGTGGCAAACAGGCGCCCCGCGAAACCGGGGAACGAGGGGAAGCAGATCGACCCCAGGATCCCGCCGGCGTTCATGTCCTTGATCCGCTCATCGACCTGCCAACACCCCGGCCGGATCTCGTCGAGACCCTGCGGCTCGAGCCCGTACTCCTCCTTCGGCCGCCCCGCGACCGCGTTCAGCGCGACGTTGGGGATCACCACATCACGGAACTGCCAGGTGTCGGAGCCATCCGGGTTGTGCACCAACCGGGGCGCGTCGTCGATGTACTTCTTCGCCAGGTGGTTCTTGAACATGTCGGGCGGCTCGACGATGTGGTCATCGACGCTGATCAGGATCATGTCTTCCTTGTTCATGGCGCTCCCTTCGTTCTGAGCCTCACCGTAGTATCCGCACTGTTCTCTATCTAGGGAAACTATCTTCTCATGGTAAGAGAATCAATGTGTGATGCCGATTCTCCCACCATAGCGCGGGTGGAACGGGCGGCGTCGGGAAGCGCCTGACCACCGCCCATTGACCATCGGGGCAAAAGATGGAAATCTATTAGTCGGAAATGAGAACCTGATTCTCACGCCGGAGAGGAGAGGGCCGTGCGTGTGCCCCCGCTGCCCGCGGATCAGTGGGACGACGCCGTCGACCAGGCGCTCGCCGTGATGCTGCCCGAAGAGCGGCGAAATCCGGAACGCGCGAGCAACATCCTCACGACGTTCGTCAACCATCCCGACCTGACGAAGGCGTTTCTGAAGTTCAATGTGCATCTGCTGTTCCACTCGACGTTGCCGCCCCGGCTGCGCGAACTGGCCATCCTGCGGGTGGCGCACCGCACCGACTCGGAATACGAGTGGGGGCAGCACGTCAAGATCGGCATGCGGGAAGGGCTCACCGAGGAGGAGATCGCCGGCGTGCAGCGTGGCGAAGCCGCCGACGAGTTCGACCGCGTGGTGCTGGCCGGCGTGGACGAACTTCTCGACAAATTTGAACTGTCCGACGCGACGTGGTCAGCGCTGGGCGAGCGCTTCGACGAACGGCAGCGGATGGACTTCGTTTTCACGGTCGGCTGCTACGTCACCGTGTCCATGGCTTTGAAAACCTTTGGCGTCGAGCTCGAACAGGAGAGGTAGGACAACGTGGCACATTTCGCGAAACCGGCTGCCGGAAGCTGGACAGAGAACTGGCCGGAGCTGGGCACTGCGCCGGTCGATTACACCGACTCCATCGACCCGGAGCGCTACAAGCTGGAGCAAGAGGCCATCTTCAAGAAGCTCTGGCTCAACGTCGGCCGGATCGAACGGCTCCCCCGCAAGGGCAGCTACTTCACCAAGGAGATGCCGTCGGTCGGGGCGGGCGCATCGGTGATCATCGTGAAGGACACCGACAACGAAGTCCGGGCCTTCTACAACATGTGCCGTCACCGCGGAAACAAGCTGGTGTGGAACGACTATCCGGGCGAAGAGGTGTCCGGCACGTGCCGCCAGTTCACCTGCAAATACCACGCATGGCGCTACAACCTCAAAGGCGACCTGATGTTCGTGCAGCAGGAGGACGAGTTCTTCGACCTGGACAAGGCGAAGTTCGGCCTGGTGCCCGTGCGGTGCGAGGTCTGGGAAGGGTTCATCTTCATCAACTTCGACAACGACGCCGAACCGCTGGTCGACTACCTCGGCGAGTTCGCGAAGGGCATCGAGGGCTATCCCTTCCACGAGATGACCGAGACCTACACGTACCGGGCCGAGGTCAACGCAAACTGGAAGCTGTTCATCGACGCGTTCACCGAGTTCTACCACGCGCCGGTGCTGCACCAGAAGCAGGCCACCAAGGAGGAAGCCGACAAATTGCTCGGGTACGGCTTCGAGGCACTGCACTACGACCTGAAGGGCGATCACGCGATGATCTCGTCCTGGGGCGGGATGTCGCCACCCAAGGACCTCAACATGGTCAAGCCCATCGAGCGGGTGCTGCACAGCGGACTTTTCGGTCCCTGGGACCGGCCGGATATCAAGGGCATTCTTCCCGAAGAATTGCCGCCGGCGATCAATCCGGCCAGGCAAAAATCCTGGGGCACCGACTCGTTCGAGTTCTTCCCCAACTTCACGCTGCTGTTCTGGGCGCCGGGTTGGTATCTCACATACCATTACTGGCCCACCGAAGTGGACAAGCACATCTTTGAGTGCACCCTGTACTTCGTGCCGCCGAAGAACACCCGTCAGCGACTCGCCCAGGAGTTGGCCGCGGTGACCTTCAAGGAGTACGCGTTCCAGGACGCCAACACTTTGGAAGCCACCCAGACGATGATCAACACGAAGGTGGTCACCGACTTCCCGCTGTGCGATCAGGAAATCCTGCTCCGCCACCTGCACAAGACCGCAGGCGACTACGTGAACGAGTACAAGAAGAGCAAGAATGGAAAAGCCCGTGTCGAAGTTACCGTCTGAGTTCGCCGACCTGGAACGGTTCACCGAGTGGTGCCTGCCCACCGAGCAGGAGCGTTATGACAAACGCCTGGCCTCGACCATGGCCGAAATGCAGGAGTTCTACGACGCCGCGTTCGACCGTCTCGAGGACGCCATGGTCTACCTGGACGCCCGCTTCCCGCTGAACGAGATGCCCGACGACGCAAAGGCATTGATGCACCTGATGCAGTCGCTGGTGATGGTGTCGTTCCCGATCGAGGTCTGGAAGCAACCGCGCGTCCTCGACAGCGGCGCCACGTATATCGAACTCGTCAAGGAGCCGGTGGTCTAAGCGTGCTGACGCTGCGGGCAGCGGGTGTTCTGGATGTCGATGCCGGCGAGATCGTCCGGCCGGGGATCATTCGTGTCGACGACGACCGGATCGCCGGCATCGGCGGTGCCGTCGATGATGAGCTGATCGACCTCGGTGATTCCATCCTGCTTCCGGGCCTGATGGACATGGAGGTCAACCTCTTGATGGGTGGCCGGGGCGAAAACCCCGGCCTCTCCCAGGTTCAGGACGATCCGCCGACCCGAATGCTGCGTGCGGTCGGCAATGCCCGCCGCACGCTACGCGCGGGATTCACCACCGTCCGCAACCTCGGCCTTTTCGTGAAGACGGGTGGCTATCTGCTCGACGTGGCTTTGGGCAAGGCGATCGATGCTGGCTGGATCGAGGGGCCGCGGGTGGTACCCGCCGGTCATGCGATCACGCCGACGGGTGGGCATCTCGACCCTACGATGTTCGCCGCATTCATGCCGGGTGTGCTGGAGCTGACCGTCGAGGAGGGTATCGCCAACGGCGTCGACGAGATCCGTAAGGCGGTGCGGTACCAGATCAAGCACGGCGCGCAGCTGATCAAGGTGTGCTGTTCCGGCGGTGTCATGTCGTTGACCGGAGAGCCGGGCGCACAGCACTATTCGGACGAGGAGCTACGAGTCATCGTCGACGAGGCGCACCGCCGCGGGTTGCGGGTGGCAGCGCATACCCACGGTGCCGAAGCGGTCAAACACGCCGTCGAATGCGGAATCGACTGCATCGAGCACGGCTTTCTGATGGACGACGAGGCGATCAAGATGCTCGTCGACAACGACCGGTTTTTGGTGACGACCAGGCGGCTGGCCGAGGCGATGGACGTGTCCAGAGCTCCGAAGGAGTTGCAGGACAAAGCCGCCGAGATGTTCCCGAAGGCCAGGACTTCGATCAAGGCCGCCTACGAGGCCGGGGCGAAGATTGCCGTCGGCACCGATGCCCCGGCGATCCCGCATGGCCGCAACGCCGATGAGCTTGTCACGCTGGTGGATTGGGGCATGCCGCCTGCCGCAGTGCTGCGCGCGGCCACAGTCGTCGCAGCCGACCTGATCGACAAGCCCAACCTTGGCCGCATCGCCGATGGCTATCTCGCAGACATCATCGCCGTGCCCGGAGATCCGTTGGCGGACATCACCGTTACCAGAAACGTGAACTTTGTGATGAAGGGCGGAAAGGTTTTCCGAAATGACTGTGCCAAATAGCCGGCCAACACGAACTGCGGACCTGGTCGAGATCCAGCAGCTCCTCGCGAAGTATGCCGTCACCATCACGCAAGGCGATATCGACGGGCTGATTTCGGTGTTCACCCCGGACGGCACGTACAGCGCATTCGGCTCCACCTACACGCTGGCCCGCTTCCCCGAACTCATCGACGCCGCGCCCAAGGGGCTTTTCATGACGGGCACGTCGCTGGTGCACCTCGACGGTGACGACCCCGACAAGGCCACCGGCACGCAGCCGTTGTGTTTTATCGAGCACTCCAAGCACGACATGCGGATCGGCTATTACAACGACACCTATGTCCGCACCGCCGACGGCTGGCGGCTGAAGACCCGCGCCATGACGTTCATCCGGCGCAGCGGCGATCACGACTCGGGTCGACCCCATGCCATCGGCAGGCCAGAGGCCGGATGATCTCAACCGACGAGATCCCGACGACGGCCGAGTTCCGGTCGCAGTTGGTGGCGTGGCTCGACGAGAACGACCTGACACCTCCTCCCGGTGACCACTCGCTGGATGCGCACCAAGCCCAACACTCTCGGGTACTCAGCGCGCTCTACGACGCCGGCTGGATGCGATACGGATGGCCCGTCGAGGCCGGTGGACTGGGTGGGCCCGCGATCCTGAGGGCCATCGTCGGCGAGGAGGTCGTCGGCCGCGGACTCGACGAGCCCGGACCGTATTCCATGATCGAGGTGCTGACGCCGACGATGATCGACTACGCGCACCCCGATCTCGCCGCGGAGATGGTGCCCCGCCTGCTGTCCGGCCGTGAAACCTGGTGCCAGGGCTTCTCCGAACCCGGCTCCGGTAGCGACCTGGCGTCGCTGTCCACCCGCGCCGAGCAGCGCGGCGACGAGTGGGTCGTCAACGGCCAGAAGGTGTGGACCAGCTTCGCGCAGTACGCGACGCGGTGCGTCCTGCTCACCCGCACCGGCGCACCGGGAACCCCGGACCACGAGGCGATCACCGCGTTCTTCGTCGACCTCGATACGTCGGGCATCACCGTGCGGCCGCTGCGCACCATGCACGGCGTCGACGAGTTCTGCGAGGTCTACCTCGACGACGTCGTCGTACCCGCGGAGCGCATGCTCGGAAAACCCGGTGACGGTTGGCGATTGGCGATGGATCTGCTTCCGTTCGAACGATCGACGTGCTTCTGGCAGCGCATCGCCTATCTGTACTCCCGATTCGACAGGCTCATCGCCGACGTCAACGATCGAAACGCTGCGCTGGACGGCACGGAGGATGCCGCACTCGGAGCAGCCTATCTGGGACTGCACACATTGCGGTGCCGGTCGCGCGACACCCAATACCGGCTCGACGGCGGCGCCCGGCTAGGGGCCGACACCTCCATCGACAAAGTACTGCTCGCGACGGCGGAGCAGCGCCTGTACGACACCGCCCGCGATCTGCTGCCCGGCGCGATCGAACTCGACCAATCATCCTGGCGGACCGAGTATCTGTACTCGCGGGCAGCGACGATCTACGGCGGCACCGCCGAGATCCAGCGCAACATCATTGCGCGCCGGCTGCTCGATCTGGGTAAGGATGATCGTGGCTTCGACAATTAGCCCCGACGATCTTCAACTCCTTGCCGACACACTTCGCAAGACAATGCTCGCCTCGTCGGGCCAGGCGCTCGACAAGGCGCTCGTCGAGCTCGGCTGGCTCGAGATGCTCGAGGAAATGCCCGACACCGCAATACCTCTGGTTTTCGGCCTCCTTGGTGAGACCGGCGCGCACGCGCCGGTGATCAACGACGTGGTGGGAGGCGACACCGTGCCGCTGCCGTACGCCGGTGGCTCCTGGGTGGTTTGGGAACGCACCGACGAGCCGACCACGGCGCTCGATGACGAGACACCGGTGCACCGGGTAAGCGCCGGTGATGAAATTCCGCTCGCGGCGGGCCGCCGCGCGCTGAGCTGGTGGCTGGTGGGCAGCAGCAGGGCAATGCTGGCACTCGCGCGCCAACATGCTTTGGATCGCGTGCAATTCGGCCGGCCGGTCGCGTCGTTCCAGGCCATCCGGCACCGGCTGGCCGAGACGCTCGTCGCGATCGAGGGCGCAGAGGCGACCCTGAACTCCGCAACCGACGATTTCACTTCGCTGTTGGCGAAGGCCGCGGCGGGCCAGGCGGCGCTGACCGCCGCCAAGCACTGCCAGCAGGTGCTCGGCGGCGTCGGCTTCACCGCCGAGCACGACCTGCATCGCCACGTCAAGCGCGTCGTCCTGCTGGACGGTCTGCTCGGCAGCGCAAGGGAATTGACCCGTGAGGCCGGCGCGACCCTGCGCGCGACGGGCTCCACCCCAAGGCTGGTTCAGCTTTAATCTCGGTCCCGCGAGCGTGCGCGTCTGCACACGACACGCCGGTGATTGGTGACAGTTTGTGCACGCTCGTCGCGTCTTGACCGTGCGGGTTCTGCGCGCGGATTGCCGCGTGTCGCGGGACAGACACCTTCGTAAGTGGTTTTTGTCAAGTGTTGGGGGGCCTGCCCGGTCCTCGTCTCTACGTAGTTCGTCAAGCGGGTTTGGTTCCCGACTGCGTGCAACCGAGTTTGGTGAGGATCGGGCGGGGCCTGCTCATGGTGTCTGGCGAGGTCACCTGCTGGTGCCTCAGGCACGCGTGGAGCTTGGCCCCAACCTCGGTTCATTCGGGTGGCTCCTCCTTGTTACGCGGCTTCGGGCAGTTCGGCGGCACCGGCGATGGCGGCATCCCAGCACACGCGGCGGGTGACGACGACGTGGATCCAGCGCAACAACGCGGCAGCGATGGCGGCGCGGGCCTGACCATCGGTGAGCCGATTGTGTTGGCGGGTGGTCAGATACCGGTGGCGGGCGGCCATCACCGGGTTATGCGGGAGCGCTCCCCACACGGCGCGCCAGGCGGCCAGCCGCAGCCGGGGCCGGCCCCGCCGCGAAATCCGGGCCCGGCCATTAAACGTGCCGCTGGCGTTGTCGCGGGGGCACAGCCCGGCGTGTTTGACCAG
>NZ_JBOGDB010000167.1:0-12156 GCF_050701515.1 Mycobacterium sp.
ATGCCGTGCGGCTCGGTGACACCCGCTCCGCCGACGGCATCGCCCGGCTGACCGCCGACGTGGACTGCGTGTTCGGCACGCTGGCGCTGCAGCATGCGCGCGCCCTGGTGGCGCGTGACGCGACCGCGCTCGACGCGGTGTCGGCCGCGTTCGCCGAGATCGGCATGGGTGGCGCGGCGGCCGACGCGTCGCGCCAGGCCGAGGAAGCCCGCGCCGGTCAGTTGCCTAGCTGACTGTAGGTCCTTCCACGAGGAAGGTTGACTAGATGACACCGGCCTCGCAGCGTGCATCACCGAAGTCGGCACGCTAGTTGACGAATCAACCCCGACTTCACCTTTCCGAGAGCACCGGACGTGTGCCCGACTCCCACTACAGCGAATCTTTGGATTTCTCTGCGAGTGCTAGTGCAATCTGCCGGCCCCTGTCTGTCAGGTTGAGCCAGCAACAAAACACCCAACCCGGCGCGTCGTCATAATGATCGACATAGGCGTCGGAAATCCATTTGATCGATTCATCGAGCGGCGTATCCCAAGCACGAAAACGCCCACTTTCTAAGGGATTCCCCAGTTCAAAAAGTTCATCGCTCACCAGCGAGCGGATGGTCTCTAGTGTCAGGTTCTGATGCTCCGTCAGTGGTGCCGACGGATGTTGTCGAACGACACGCGACTCAACGTGAGCGAGTGGCAACGAGTCCTCGAGCCCGTCGGTGAGTAGCTCCTCACGCAATTTCTCGCGCGCGGTATTCCTTGGCTCAATGCCTTGCTCGTCGGACAATGGTCCTCCTAGCTAGCGCTGCGACGCGGTGCCCGATCGGGTCGGCGTGTTCACCAATTCTCCGTGCATGAAGATTATCGGCGCGCGACATCGAGTGTGACAGGGTCATTCTCGTTCACCCGGCAGGTTGATCTCGCCGAGTGTCGGCAGCTCATCCTCCAGCCCGGCGCCAGGCGGCGGACTTAGGTCAGGCACTCCGTTCGGCGGATACACCAGCGGCGGGCCGACCGGTAATTGGACGGGCACTCGGGGCGTCGGTTCAACCGGTGGAGGTGACGGCGGCTTAACCGGCCCCTCAGCCGGCGCGCGAACCGTGGGCCCACGAGCCGGCTCGCCACTACTGCTGGGAATGTCAGGCACACCACCCCGGGGATTGATGTGGACCTTCACGTACTCCTTCTCGCCCGGAAAGCGGATGTCCAGAGCCGGTTTACCGTTCGAGCCAGCTGCATCGCGGATGCCAACGATGGTTCCATCAGGAAGCACGCGCATGGATCCCGGAGTTTCTCCGTAGCTGCCGACGCGTTCCGACGCCCCCTTATTAACCCAGTCCCACAACCTTCGAAGATCTTCCACACTGCGAATTTCCTTGATCCATGGCTTGTTTCCCCGGGGGAGTCCCTCGATAGCGGCTCGAATATCTGGCGCTGTTCGTCCGCCGCTGCCACCCAAGTTATCCGGACCGCCCGGTGAGGGGATGGGCGTTTCCTTCCGACGGCGGTTATCCACCGGCTGAATCGTGGGCTCCTGCTTCTGCGGATCGGGTAAAACCGGATTGCTGGCGAAGCTGATGCCGGTCACCCCGGCCATAGCGGCGGTGATCCGGTTCGCCACCTCGGTGTCCGTTGCCGCCAGCGAGGCCGCACACCTGCGGATCGTTGCAGCGAACCCTTCGGCCTGCGCCTGCCGGGTGGCCTGCAGCGCCGGCTGCCCGCCGGTCTGTCGACTGGTGACCGATAGATCCTCACCCACCGCGAAGCCGGCCACCCGGGTCTTGCGAACCGCTTCCAGCGCTATCTGTCGAGCACCCTGCAGCTGAGCGGCACCTGTGCGGGCCAAGCTGGCCGCGCCTCGCAGGCTATCGACCGCTCCAAGCGCGCTCAGCCGGTCTGAGCCGACACGTACTGTCGCAGCGTCGGCTGCCTCGCCCTCCCACGGCGTACCGCCCGGATGCGGTGCCTCCCGATAGACCCTGGTGAACGCCTCCTCCCACACTCGTGCCGTGTTGGTCCAGTGGGTCGCTGCTGCCTCGAGATGCTCGGTATCCCACGCATGAATCTGCGACAGATCCGGCAGCGTGGTTGTAGTCGCCATCTATACCGCTGTCGTACCAGCCGCAGACAAGGCCACTGCTGAGTCTGCTTCAGTCCCCGCATAGCCCTGCGCTGCCGCCTCGGCCTCAGCTGCGGTCGCCTGCATCCGGAGCATGAGCTGCGTGCCGGCCGCAGCAACATCAGCATGCGCGGCCGCTATGGCGGCCGAAGTTGCCTGAAAGCAACCTCCTAAAGGCGGCGGAACGCTGGCACCTGCCACCGCGCCGGCCTGCTCCATGCAGTTAGCCGCGAGCGCCGTAAGTCCCTTGACATCGACACGTATCAGCCCCATTCAGAAATTCTAAGGCAGCCGCGGAGCCTGCCATGCGCTGATTGAACTGCGTCGTGTTTCGCCAGATGCGTTCACATTTCCGCTCATCCAGGCGTTGGAGTCGACACCCGGCCTCGCGTCTTAACGCTTGCCGTTGTCCATCCTTGCGGCGGGTTCAACCTGTTAGATATCGGCGCAGCACGTCGGCTGCGGCGGTGATCTGCGCCTCCTGCACCCGCTCGTCTGCGCGGTGGGCGAGGTTGGGATCGCCGGGGCCGTAGTTGACCGCCGGCACGCCCAGCGCCGCGAACCGCGCTACGTCCGTCCAGCCGTATTTCGCGCGCACCTGCCCGCCCGCCGCCTCGACCAGCGCAGCGGCGGCGGGCTTGGTCAGCCCGGGCAGCGCGCCGGCTGCGGCGTCGGTCTGCTCGATATGCACGTCCAGTCCGTCGAGCACCTCGTGCACGCGCTCGTTCGCCTGCTCGACGCTGCGGTCGGGTGCGAATCGGAAGTTCACCGTGACCGACGCCGCGTCGGGGATGACATTTCCGGCGATCCCGCCGTCGATGCGCACCGCAGACAGTCCCTCGCGGTACGTGCATCCGTCGATGTCGACGCTGCGGGGTTGATACGCCGTCAACCGATCGAGCACCGCGCCCAGCTTGTGAATGGCGTTGTCGCCCAGCCACGATCGCGCCGAGTGCGCGCGGGTTCCGGTGGCGCTGACGACGACGCGCAGCGTGCCCTGGCAGCCGGCCTCGATGTATCCGCCGGATGGTTCGCCGAGGATGGCGACGTCGGCCTGTAGCCAGTCGGGCAGTTCACGTTCGATGCGTCCCAAACCGTTTGCGGCGGACTCGATTTCCTCGCAGTCGTAGAACACCAGCGTGATGTCATGTGCTGGTTCGGCGATCGTGGCCGCCAGGTGCAGGAACACCGCGTCACCGGACTTCATGTCGGATGTTCCGCAGCCGTGCAGCTCACCGTCGGCGCGACGGCTGGGCAGGTTGTCGGCGACCGGAACGGTGTCGAGGTGGCCGGCCATCAACACCCGCGACGGCCTGCCCCGTTGTGTGCGGGCCAGCACCGCGTTGCCGTTGCGAATGACCTCGAACCCCTCGGTCTGCTCGCGCAATGCGGCCTCGACCTCGTCGGCGATGTGCTCCTCCTGCCGCGATTCGCTGGGAATGTCCACCAGAGCCGCGGTCAACGCGATCGGGTCGCCACGTAGGTCCAGCACAACTGACCAGGCTAGCGGGTCACCCTCTAATGCCGAGCAGACGCATAAGCCCCCGATTCCCGGCGTGTCGGGGTGCTTTTGCGTCTGCTCGCGCTGGAAACGCATCCAGTAGCGTGTAGCAGCGTGACTGCAGCTTCAGGCGTCGGTGTGGCAACCATCGCCGCCGACGGAACCGTCCTCGACACGTGGTTCCCGGAACCGGAGTTGAATGCCGACGGGCCATCGGGCACCGTGCGGCTGTCGGTGGCCGAGGTTCCCGACGAGCTGGCGGAGCTGGCCGGCCGCGACGAGGACCGCAATGTCGAGTCCGTCGTGGTGCGCACCGTCATCGCGTCGCTGGACGACAAGCCCGCCGACACCTATGACGCCTACCTGCGGCTGCACCTGCTGTCCCACCGGCTGATCAAGCCACACGACGCGAACGTCGATGGGATCTTCGGCGTGCTGGCCAACGTGGTGTGGACCAACTACGGGCCGTGCGCGGTGGAGGGCTTCGAGTCGGTGCGGGCCCGGCTGCGCCGCCGTGGACCGGTGACGGTCTACGGCATCGACAAGTTCCCGCGGATGGTCGACTATGTGGCCCCGGCCGGGGTGCGGATCGCCGACGCGGACCGGGTGCGGCTCGGCGCACATCTGGCGGCGGGCACGACGGTGATGCACGAGGGCTTCGTCAACTTCAACGCCGGCACGCTGAGCACGTCGATGGTGGAGGGCAGGATCTCGGCGGGCGTGGTGGTCGACGACGGCTCCGACGTCGGCGGCGGCGCGTCGATCATGGGCACGCTGTCCGGCGGCGGCACGGCGGTGATCTCGGTGGGCAAGCGCTGCCTGCTGGGCGCGAACGCCGGGCTGGGGATCTCGCTGGGCGACGACTGCGTCGTCGAGGCCGGGCTGTATGTGACGGCGGGGACGAAGGTGCAGACCGCCGACGGTCAAACGATCAAGGCCCGAGAGCTGTCCGGGGCGAACAACCTGCTGTTCCGCCGCAATTCGCTGAGCGGCGCGGTGGAGGTGGTGGCCCGGGACGGCACGGGCATCACGCTCAACGAAGCCCTACACGCCAACTAGCTCGTCGGGCCCACTTCTCCGGTGGCGATGTAGACACCACCGCCGAGCGCTCGCGTTACCCGCAGGCCCGGCACCGCGGCGGCGAGATGACTCCATGGTTTGTCGAAGCCTTCGAATGTCGTCACGTACCTGCGTGCAATTGGTTTGACGATGGCGTTGACCGCAAACGCCAGCCGGTGTGTGGCGTTCACCGGGCCGAACGCCACGACCCGAGCGCCCGGGCGCCCGGCGTCCACGGCGCGATGTACAACCGCCGGTAGCCGCGTTAGATCGTGAACGAGGAAAAACAAGATGCCGTCAACGTCGTTGGGAAGCGGAGCAACCGTCGCATCGCCGACAATCACCTCGACGTTGTCCCAGCCTTGATCGGCGATGTGTCGGCGGGCAATTGCTGTCATCTCCTCGGTCAATTCGACGCCCGTTACTCGACCGGTCGGGCCGACGGCCGCACGGAGGGCAGCGAAGCTGGCGCCGGTGCCACAGCCCATGTCCAACACGTGGTCGCCCGGCCGCAGTTGGAGGCGGTTGATCACGCGACGCCGGATCGGTGCGACGACTCGTATCAGCCTGTCGTATCCCCGTGCCAGGCCGCGATATTTCCGCCTGGCCTCGTCGCTGTCGGGATCTTCGTGGTGCTCCATGCACGACCAGGGTAGTCGCGCGTGTCTGCTCCGGTCAGGCGTCGGGAGCGAGGACGCAGAACTCGTTGCCCTCCGGGTCGGCCAGCACCACCCAGCTCTCGTCGCCGCGCTGGCCGATGTCGGCGTGCCGGGCACCCAGGCCGACCACCCGGTCGACCTCGGCCTGCTGATCGTCCGGCCGGAAGTCGAGGTGGATGCGATTCTTGCAGACCTTGTCGTCGGGCACGGCGATGAATATCCAGTTGGGACCCGCGCCCGGCGGAGCATGCAGCACGACGTCGCCGTCGTCGTCGACGTCCTGCGGCCAGCCCAGCACGTTCGACCACCAGGTGCCCAGCGCGGTGGCGTCGTGGGCGTCGATGCAGATCTCGTCGAATGTCAGTGCCATTTCAGCCCCATTCAGCCAGTTCCTTCTTGAGCACCTTGCCCATCGCGTTGCGCGGCAGGCTGTCCACCACTCGCACTTCCCGAGGCCGCTTGTGCGTGGAAAGCTGTTGTGCAACAAAGTCGATCAACGCGTCCGGCGCCGCGTCACCGACGACGAAGGCGACAATCCGTTGGCCCAGATCGTCATCGGGCAGACCGATGACCGCGACTTCGGTCACGCCCGGATGGCCGAGCAGCGCCGTCTCCACCTCGCCGGCACCGATGCGATAGCCGCCGGACTTGATCAGATCCACCGACTCCCGACCGACAATCCGGTGCATGCCGCCGTCGTCGATGACCGCCACGTCTCCGGTGCGATACCAGCCGTCGGCGTCGAAAGCCTCCGTGGTGGCATCGGGCCGGTTCAGGTAGCCGTCGAACATCGTCGGGCTCCGAAGCTGCAGTCGCCCAATGGTTTCGCCGTCGTGCGGTGCCGACGCGCCGTCGTCGTCGACCAGCCGAGTCTGCACACCCGCCAACGGCAGACCCACCCAACCGGGCCGTCGCTCCCCGTCGGCGAATGTGCTCAGCGTGATCAACGATTCGGTAGTGCCGTAGCGTTCCACCGGCTCGTGACCGGTGAGCTCGGCCAGCCCGGCGAACACCGGCACCGGCAACGGAGCGCTGCCCGACACCAGCAGCCGCGCCGACGACAGTGCCCGCGCCGCGTCGGTGTCGGCGGCGACCCGTGACCACACCGTCGGCACGCCGAAGTAGAGCGAACCGTGGGCGTCCGCGTAGGCCGTCGGTGTGGGTTTTCCGGTGTGCACGAAGCGGTTTCCGATGCGCAGGGACCCGAGCAATCCGAGCACCAGCCCGTGCACGTGGAACAGCGGCAGCCCGTGCACCCGGGTGTCCTCGGACGTCCACTGCCACGCCTGCGCGAGCGCGTCGATGTCGGCGGCGATGGCCCGCCGGCTCACCACCACACCCTTGGGCGGTCCGGTGGTGCCGGAGGTGTACACGATGAGCGCGGTGGCGTCCGGCGGAGGCTCCGCATAGCGATGCCACGACCGGGCGTGTAGACGCACCGGGATATGCGATAGCCCCTCGGCGTCCTCCGGCTTCTCGCCCAGCCAGGCCTGCGCGCCGGAGTCGGTGAGGATGTGGTCCCGTTCGCCGGCGCCGACGTCGGCGGGCACCGGGACCACGGGAACTCCCGCGATCAGGCAGCCGGTGATGGCCAGCACGGTGGCCGCGGTCGGGGTGGCCAGCACCGCCACCCGGTCTGCGCCGGCGACCCGTTCGGCCACCGATGTCGCGGCACCGATCAGGTCGCTGCGGCTCAGCACGGTGCCGTCGATGCGTACCGCGTCGCCGATATCGGCCCCGGTGGCGGCGGGGTTCAGCGAGGCCAGCAGCACGCCAGCGACGCTACCCGATGAATTCTGCCGCCGATCGGGGTCTACATGGCCATGCCCAGCACGCAAGGCAGTCTCGATGTAACGGTGAAGCCCGGATGAACAACTAAGAGAACAGCCGAAAAGAAGCGAGGTGACAGAATGACCGCCGCATACGGTGCGATGGCGATGGTGCCCCTCCTGTTTGCCAGTGCAGGCTATGTCCTCGTGTCAGCAGGGGGCACCGCCGAATGGAAAGGCCGACGATCCAATGAGTGACGAAACAGCCATCCGCGACCTGATCACCCGCTGGGCCGGCGCCGTGCGCGCGCAGGATCTCGATGGCGTGCTGGCAGACCATGATTCGAACATCGTGATGTTCGACGTGCCACCGCCCTACGACGGGATTCGCGGCATCGACGCCTACACCGCGTCGTGGCCGCCGTTCTTCGACTGGCAGCGTCAGGGCGCCGAGTTCGAGATCGTCGAGCTCGACGTGACCGCGGGAACCGACGTCGCGTTCGCGTGGGCGTTACTGCGCTGCGGCAAGCCCGAGGACTTCGCGGCCAATCCCGACAACCGGCTGCGCCTGACCGTCGGGTTACGCAAGCGCGACGGCCGCTGGGTCGTCGCCCACGAGCACCACTCGTTCCCCGCGACCGACTAGGCCTACTGCCGACGTTCGGCCAACGCCCGAAGGAAGAACGTCAGGTTGGCGGGCCGTTCGGCGATCCGCCGCACGAAGTAGCCGTACCACTGGGTGCCGAACGGAACGTAGACCCGGACGTGGTTGCCCTCGTCGGCCAACCGCCGCTGCTCGGCATCGCGGATGCCGTACAGCATTTGATATTCGAAATCCTTGACGCCGCGGTTGTTCTCCCGGGCCAACGTCGGCACGACATCGATGATTTGCGGGTCGTGGGATGCCACCATCGGATAGCCCGAGCCGGCCATCAGCACCCGTAGACAGCGCAGGTAGGAGTCGGTGACCTCGTCGCGGTCGCGGTAGGCCACCCAGGCGGGCTCGTCGTAGGCGCCCTTGCACAGCCTGATCCGGGCGCCGGAAGCGGCGAACTCCTCGCAGTCGCCGTGGGTGCGTTTCAGATAGGATTGCAGAACCGTTGCCAGCCAAGGGAAGTCGGCACGTAGCTCGCGCACGATCGACAACGTGGAGTCGGTGGTGGTGTGGTCCTCGGCGTCGACGGTCACCCATGCGCCGACGCGCTGCGCGCGCTCGCAGATGGTGTGGGCGTTCTCCCGGGCGATCTTCTCGCCGTCGCGGGGCAGGGCTTGGCCGAGTGCCGACAGTTTCAGCGACACCTCCAGTGGGCGCACCTTGCCGTCCGACGACTCGTGACGCCCGCCGAGCGCGTCGAGCAACTCGAGGTACGCCCGCACCGTCGCATCGGCGTCCTCGACCTCAATCGTGTCCTCGCCCAGATAGTCAATGCTGACCAGCCGTCGGCTATCGCGCAGCTGCCCAACGGATTTCAGTACGTCGGCGACCGTCTCCCCGGGCACGAAGCGATGCACCACGGATCGGGTGATGGGCAGCCGCTCGGCCGTGCGGCGCAACCCGTCTGACCGGCTGGCCGCCAGAATCGCCGGACGCGCGACCCGGTGGAACACCTCGGCCATCACCTAGGCCTCCATGTGCGGGTAGTTGTGATCGGTGGGCGGGACGAACGTCTCCTTGATCGACCGAGCCGACGCCCAACGCAACAGGTTCAGCGCCGAGCCGGCCTTGTCGTTGGTGCCCGACGCCCGTGAACCACCGAACGGTTGCTGCCCCACGACGGCACCGGTCGGCTTGTCGTTGACGTAGAAGTTGCCCGCCGCGAATCGCAACCGATTCTGGGCCTGCAGCACCGCATCGCGGTCGTCGGCGATCACCGCACCGGTCAGCGCGTACTTGGCGCCGGTGTCGACGACGTCCAGCATCTGCTCGTACTCCGAATCGGGATACACATATACCGACAGGATCGGTCCGAAGTACTCGGTGGAAAACGACTCGTCGCCCGGGTCGTCGGACAGCAGCACCGTGGGCCGGACGAAATAGCCTTCGCTGTCGTCGTATTCGCCTCCGACGGCGACCGTGACGCCTGACGCGCCCTTGGCTCTTTCGATGGCCTTGACGTTCTTGGCGAATGCGCGATCGTCGATCAGCGCACCACCAAAGTTGGTCAGGTCGCTGACGTCGCCGTAGCGCAGCGCCTCGGTGGCGCCGAGGAAGTCGTCTCCCATCCGCTGCCACACCGACCGCGGGATGAACGCCCGTGACGCGGCCGAGCACTTCTGACCCTGGTAGTCGAAAGCGCCGCGGATCAGCGCGGTGCGCAGTACGTCGGGTCGCGCCGACGGATGGGCGAGCACGAAGTCCTTGCCGCCGGTCTCCCCCACCAGCCTCGGATAGCCGTGGTAGCAGTCGATGTTGGCGCCGACTTCACGCCACAGATGCTGGAAAGTCCCGGGCGACCCGGTGAAGTGGATGCCGCCCAGGCGGGGATCGGCCAGTGCCACCTCGGAAACCGCGATGCCGTCGCCGGTGAGCAGGTTGATCACCCCCGGCGGCAATCCCGCGGCCTCCAGCAGCTGCATGGTCAGGTAGGCCGCGAATGTCTGGGTCGGCGACGGCTTCCACACCACGGTGTTGCCCATCAACGCCGGCGCGCTCGGCAGGTTGCCTGCGATCGCGGTGAAGTTGAACGGGGTGATGGCGTAGACGAAACCGTCCAGCGGCCGGTAGTCGGTCCGGTTCCACACGCCGCGTGTGCTGATCGGCTGTTGCGCCAGAATCTGTCGGGCAAAGCCGACGTTGAACCGCCAAAAATCGATCAGCTCGCATGCCGCGTCGATCTCGGCCTGGTAGGCCGACTTCGACTGACCGAGCATCGTTGCGGCGCAGACCTTCTCCCGCCATGGTCCGGCCAGCAGATCGGCGGCGCGCAGGAACACCGCCGCACGTTCGTCGAACGGGGTGTTGGCCCACGCGTCCCTTGCGGCCATCGCCGCCTCGATGGCCGCGGTGGCGTCGGCGTGATCCGCGTTGGTGAAGGTACCCAGCCGGGCGGCGTGGCGGTGTGGCTGCACCACGTCGATGCGTTCACCACCGCCCATCCGATGAGCGCCGCCGATGACGTGCGGCAGGTCGATCGGGTCGGCGGCCAGCGCGTCGAGCGCGGCCACCAGTCGGTTGCGTTCCGGGCTGCGCGGTGCGTAGTCGAGGACCGGCTCGTTGGCCGGCTTCGGCACCTCGGTGATGGCGTCCATGCTGCAAGGATCCCCGTTTCCGGCCCGTATACCGATGGACAATCCGACAATGCCGGTGGCCATCTATAGTCGAAACGGACAAAGGAGTGGCATATGACGGTGCCCATGCCAGGACTGTCCCTCGGGCAGTTGCTGTTGGCCCTCGACCGCACGATGGTCACGCTGGTCGAGGCCCCGCGCGGACTCGACATGCCGGTGGGATCGGTTGCGCTTGTCGACGTCGACGACATCCGGTTGGGCCTGGCGGTCGGCGCCGGATCCGCAGACCTGTTCTTCCTGCTCGGGGTGTCCGACGCGGAGGCCGTCCGCTGGATCGGGCAGCAGATGGACGGCACCGGGCGGGTTCCGGCGGCGATCTTCGTGAAGGAACCGTCGGCCGCGGCGGTCACGCAGGCGGTCAGGCTCGGCACGGCCGTGGTGGCCGTCGAACCCCGGGCACGCTGGGAACTGCTCTACAAACTGGTGAACCACGCGTTCGAACACCACGGCGACCGTGGCGACCCGCTCTATGACTCCGGCACCGACCTGTTCGGGCTCGCGCAGTCCATCGCCGACCGCACCCACGGGATGATCACCATCGAGGACGACCAATCCCATGTGCTGGCCTATTCGGCGTCCAGCGACGACGCCGACGAGCTGCGCCGGCTCACGATCCTCGGCCGCGCCGGTCCACCCGAGCACCTGGAGTGGATCGGCCAGTGGGGAATCTTCGACGCGTTGCGCGCCAGCGGTGAGGTGGTCCGTGTCGCCGAACGCCCCGAGTTGGGTCTGCGGCCGCGGCTCGCGGTCGGCATCCACCTTCCCGCGACCGACGCGCGGCGTCCACCCGGCTTCGCGGGGACGATCTGGCTGCAACAGGGATCGGAGCCGTTGGCCGACGACGTCGACGAGGTGCTGCGCGGCGGCGCGGTGCTCGCAGCCCGAATCATGTCGAGGCTGGCGTCCGCCCCGTCGACGCACACCGTGCTGGTGCAGCAGCTGCTCGGCTTGACCGGCGAGGACGCCGACGACATCGGTGCCATCGCCCGGGAGCTCGGGATTACCGCCGACGGCCGTGCGGCACTGATCGGATTCCGCGGCGAAGGGACAGCGGTACCGGCCGACGTTATCGCGCTGAGCGCCAGCGCTTTTCGCGACGACGCGCAGGTGGCGTCGACCGGCGAGCGGGTCTACGTGCTGCTGCCCAAGACCGGAACGGCGTCGTCGGTGACGTCCTGGGTGCGGGGCATGGTCGCCGCGCTACGTCGTGAGCTCGGCCTGACGTTGCGGGCGGTGATCGCCGCTCCGTTGACTGGGTTGGCCTCTGCGGCGGCGGCCCGCGCAGAGGTGGACCGGGTTTTCGACAGCGCCGAGCGCCATCCGGGTGCAATCCGTCAGGTCACCTCGCTGGACGAGGCCCGCACCACCGTGCTACTCGACGAGATCGTGTCCCAGGTGGCGGGTCACCCGCGGCTCGTCGACCCGCGGGTACGACAGCTGCGCGAGCAGGATCCGATGCTGGCCGACACGCTGGCCGCCTATCTCGACAGCTTCGGAGACATCGGTGCGGCCGCACAGTGGCTGCACGTGCATCCCAACACCGTGCGTTACCGAGTGCGGCGGATCGAGACGCTGCTCTCGACGTCATTGGACGACCCCGACGACCGGCTCGTCCTTGCCCTGGGACTGCGCGCCACCGACTCTTCGCCGTAGGCATGTCGGGTCGCTTTTTCTCGCGAGCAGACGTAAAAGCTCCCAAAACCTCCTCGGCGTGTCGGGCACTTTTACGTCTGCTCGCGCGGATTAGGTGACCGCGAACGCGCCGGCCGCCAGC
>NZ_JBOGDB010000168.1:0-46117 GCF_050701515.1 Mycobacterium sp.
TTGCTGGCCGATGTGGAACCGGCACAGCGGGAACGCATTACCGCGGCCTATCCGGGCTATCCGGATCCGGCCGCGTGTATCCAACTCGGCGGTGACTTCGCATTCGGGTCGGCGGCGTGGCAGATAGCCGAGGCGCACAGCGCGCACGCACCGACTTACCTGTACCGGTATGACTACGCGCCGCGCACGCTGCGCTGGTCGGGTCTGGGCGCCACCCACGCCACGGAACTCCTGGCCGTGTTCGACGTGTATCGCACCCGGTTCGGCTCATTGCTCACCGCGGCCGCCGACCGCAGGGCGGCACTGCGGGTCAGCGACGACGTGCAATCGCGGTGGCGGCAATTCAGCCGCACCGGAGTGCCCGGCGAGGACTGGCCGGCCTACGCCGACCCCGATCGAGCGGTGATGGTGTTCGACCGCCGCTCCAGGGTCGAACACGACCCGGACGCCGACCGGCGACTCGCCTGGGAAGGTTTCTCGCTGGCCGCACGGTAACCGAAGTTCCTGCGCAGATTCGGCCGATGTGATTGCGTGATCGGGTGGACTACC
This sequence comes from Mycobacterium sp., assembly GCF_050701515.1. Taxonomy (GTDB): domain Bacteria; phylum Actinomycetota; class Actinomycetes; order Mycobacteriales; family Mycobacteriaceae; genus Mycobacterium. The sequence continues at coordinate 550 of NZ_JBOGDB010000168.1, forward strand.
CATTGGATCCGCTCTCTGGTGACGAGTTCACGGCGGTGGCAACAATCCTGCGGCGCGAGCACGACGTAGTCGCCGGAGCCGCTGGGTCGGCGACATCAGACCTGGGTTGGCGGATCGCCTCGATCGAACTGGTCGAGCCGGGCAAGGCCGAATTGGCGGCGTTCGACGACGGCGGGACGACTCCGTCGCGCCGCGCCGCGGTGATCTGCCTGCAGCGCGCCAACAACGCCACCTACAAGGGCGTGGTGTCGCTGACCGACAACCGTGTCGAATCGTTCGAACACATCCCGGGCGTGCAAGCGAACTTCACCGTCGACGAGTTCGTCGAGTGCGACCAACTGGTGCGCAACCACCCCGATGTCATCGCCGCACTGGCCAAGCGCGGCATCACCGACATGGACCTGGTGTTCATGGACACCTGGACGTACGGCGACGCCGTGGCTCCGCCGGAATATCGCGACCGGCGGCTGGGCTGGTCGGACACCTGGCACAAGGACGCGCCCGGCGCCAACCCCTACGCGCATCCGGTGAGCGGGCTGCACGCCGTCATCGACCTCAACTCGATGGAGGTGCTGCGGGTCGAGGACAACGGCGGAGTGGACGAACCCGACGTGATGGGCGAATACGTGCCCAAGCACATCCCCGAACGGATCCGCTCGGCGTCGCGCCGCGAGCCGCTCAAGCCGCTGCACCTCACCCAGCCGGAAGGAGTGTCGTTCACCCTGGACGGCAACCTGCTGCAGTGGCAGAACTGGTCGCTTCGGATCGGCTTCAACCATCGCGAGGGGATGACCCTGCACACCATCCGCTACCGCGACGGCGACCGGGTCCGCTCTGTGGCACATCGGATTTCGCTGGCCGAGATGGTCGTGCCCTACCGGGACGCGTCCGAGGACCATTACCGGCGCACCGCATTCGACATCGGCGAGTGGGGCCTGGGCTTCATGACGACATCGCTGGAACTGGGCTGCGACTGCCTCGGCGAGATCCGATACCTGGACGCGGTGCTGCACAACAGCAAGGGCGAGCCGTACACCATCGCCAACGCCGTCTGCATCCACGAGGAAGACAACGCCGTGCTGTGGAAGCATGTCGACCACGACGCGGGTGCCGAGGTGCGGCGGATGCGACGTTTGACGGTGTCGTCGCACATCACCGTCGCCAACTACGAGTACCTCATCTACTGGCGGCTCTACCAGGACGGCAACATCGAGTGCGAAATCCGGGCCACCGGCATCATGGTGACGACACCGGTGGCTGCGGGTCAGCCGCATCCGAACGGCACCCTGGTCGACGAACGCACGTATGCGCCCTTCCACCAACACTTTCTGGTGGCACGACTGGATCTGGACATCGACGGCGGCGACAACACGGTCTACATGTCGGAGTCCTATGCCGAGCCGATGGGCCCGGATAACCCGCATGGACTTTCGCTGGTGCTGCGCGACATCGCACTGCGAACAGAGAGCGAAGGCAAACAGGACGTCAGCTTCGCAACACAGCGATCATGGAAAGTGGTGAACACCAACGTCGTCAACGGGCTCGGCACGCACCCGTCGTACAAGTTGGTTCCCGGCGGTGCCATTCCGATGATGTTCGATCCAGATTCTCCGGTCTTCCAGCGTGCCAATGTGATAGGACACACCTTGTGGGTAACCCCGAATCATCCCGACGAACGTTGGCCCGCAGGTGAATTCGTCAATCAGTCCTCGAAAGACACCGGCCTCGCCGAATGGACGAAGGCGGATCGCAACATCGAGAACACCGATGTGGTGCTCTGGTACGTCTTCGGCATCCACCACATCACCAGGCCCGAGGACTGGCCGGTGATGCCTGTCGACGTGGTCTTCTTCTGGCTCAAGCCGTACGGGTTCTTCGACCGCAACCCGGCGCTCGACGTGGTGGGCACGCCGCCCGACACCTGCCACACGGACAGCACGAGTGCCCAGCACTAGGGTGGAGCGCCCGGCGGACCTGACCGCGGAGTGGCTGACAACCGCCGTCGGCGCCGGCACGGTCGAACGCTTCAGCACCGAGCGGATCGGCACCGGCCAGATGAGCGAGTGCTACCGCATCACGATGGCTTACTCCGACGAAGCGGCCGGTCCGGAATCGGTGGTGCTGAAGGTCGCCGCCACCGACCAGGTCAGCAGGCAGACCGGCCTGGCACTGGGTCTATACGAACGCGAAGTGCGGTTCTACACCGATATCGCGCCCCGGATCGGCGGTCCGCTGGCACCCTGTTACGACGCCGGTTTCGACGCCGAATCGGGTGTGTTCCATCTGCTGCTCGGCGACGCCGGCCCTGCGGTGGTCGGCGACGAAATCCGCGGCGCGACAATCGAACAGGCGACGCTGGCGCTCAGTGAGCTGGGGCGGCTGCATGCGCCGCTACTGGGCGACAGTGCGATGGCGGAAGCGCAGTGGCTCAACCGCGAGTCGCCGATGAACCAGGCGCTGATCGGGCAGCTGTATGCCGGGTTCGCCGAGCGCTACCGCGAGCGCATCGCGCCCGAGCACCGCGCGGTGTGCGAACGCCTGGTCGCCGGCTTCGACGGCTACATCGCCGACGCCGCCGATCGCGTCCAGGGCCTGGTCCACGGTGACTTTCGGTTGGACAACATGCTTTTCGGCGAGCAGGGCGCCGATCGGCCGCTCACGGTGGTGGATTGGCAGACCGTCACCTGGGGGCCGGCGATGACCGATGTCGCTTACTTCCTCGGCTGCGCGCTGCCGGTGGCGCAGCGCCGCGACCACTACGAGGCACTGCTGCGCGCCTACCACGACGCGTTGGGGCCAGATGCCGCGGTGAGTCTGGAAGATGTTCGCGAAGGTGTTCGCCGGCAGAGCTTCTTCGGCGTGATGATGGCGATCGTGTCGTCCATGCTCGTCGAACGCACCGAGCGCGGCGACGAGATGTTCATGGTCATGTTGCAGCGACATGCCCAGCACGTGCTCGACACCGATGCCATCGCGATGCTGCCCGAGCCGTCGAGTCCCGCGCCGCTGCAACCGTCGGCCGGGGACGAGGACGCTCACCCCGCCGGTGAGGAGCCGCTCTGGAGCGAGAGTTGGTATGCCGATTTCGTCGACGAACGGCAGGGCGTGGGCGGCTGGTTCCGGCTTGGCGTGATCCCGAATGAGAACACCGCGTGGGTCAACGCCCTGCTGTGCGGGCCCGACATGCCCACCATCGCCGCCAACGACTTCGACGCGCGAGTACCCGACGATCCCGGTGTGGTGCACACCGGTGACCTTGAGCTCACCCAGACGGCCACCGAACCGTTGCGGGTCTACCACGTCAGCCTGCGAGGTCACGCCCGGGCCCATGACGACCCGGCCGCGCTGTTGCGGGGCGAACCGGGGCGGCCGGTCGAGCTGGCCATGGACCTGACCTGGACGACGGTCGGCATCCCGTACCGGTACCGGCTGACGTCGCGGTACGAGATTCCGTGCACGGTGTCGGGCAGCGTGTCCGCCGACGGCCGGACGTACTCCGTGCAGGGCGTGCCGGGTCAGCGCGACCACTCCTGGGGTGTGCGGGACTGGTGGAGCATGGATTGGGTATGGAGCGCGCTGCACCTGGACGACGGCTGCCATCTGCACGGTGTGGACCTGCGGATTCCCGGATCACCGCCGATCGGCGTCGGTTACATCCAGCCGCCCGGCGAGCCGCTCATCGAACTGCAAACTGTGTCGGCACGGGAAACCTTCGGCGACAACGGTTTACCGCTAACGACGATCCTGAGTCTCGATCCCGGTGACGTCGCTGCGACGGTTGACATCCGCGGGCACGCACCGGTGCGGCTGACCGCGGCCGACGGCCGGGTGAGCCAATTCCCGCGCGCCTGGGCGACTGTCAGCACCACCGACGGCCGTCGCGGTGTCGGCTGGCTGGAATGGAACCGCAGTCAGCGGCCCTGAACTCGTTCAGGCCAGATCGGCGCTGTCGTCGAGGCCGTCTCGACTCAGGCCCATCGGTGTGTCGATCGGGAGGTCGCCGGCCGCGACGACCGCCCTGGTGATCGGGGTGAGAGTCCGGAAGAGCTGCTCGACCTCGGCGTCGTCCAGCGCGTCGAGCGCGGTCAACGCCAGCGCATCGGTGGTGTCCTCGATGCTTTGCTCGAGGGCGCGGCCGGCATCGGTCAGTGCGCCGTCACGGTCCAGCAGGCCGCGTCGGGCCAGCCGGTCTTGGTAGTGGCGCCACTGCTCGTCGTCGTAGTGACGGCTGCGCTCGATCATCTCCCGCGTGACCCGACCCGCCACCGCATGCAGCACGTTGGCCTCGCGACCGCTGATGCCGGATGCGGCCAACACCGCCACATGCCCGTCGCCGCGCTGTTCTCGTAACAGCGTGGCCGCATGCCACAGCGCGGCCAGCGGTTCGGACGGCCACGACAGCGCGAGATTGGCGGCGAACAACGGGCGGGCGTCGAGCGGGGCACCGCGCGCCGCCTTGCCGGCCAGTTCGGCTGCGATGCGAACGCCGTCGTCGGTAAGGCCGTACCGCCGCAACGCGGCGACGGCCGAGTCCTCGCGGGCCCGCAACGCCGCTGCGGGAGATGCGATCTCCCAGGCGGCCGGCAGTGACTTGGCGACCCGGTCGGGCGCGAAGTTGTAGAACAGCGCCGACACCACTTCGGCCGGCACGACGCCCAGCGGCGCCGACCGACCGGCGAAGTATCCCATCCAGAAGCCCCGGAAGCCGAGGCCGTCGAAGGCCGCGCGGGCTTCCGGCGAAAAGTAGGTGACGGCGTGCACCGGCTCGAACCGATTGAAGAGGCGGCGGGCCAGTCGGGGATCTCTGTTCACGTCCGCAGTTAATCATCGCGGCGGCGCTCCGGTGCGAACTCGTCCGCCACCGCCGCTGCGTCGATGATCGCGCGCATGGCGCGTTCGGCGGCTTCCTCGTCGCGTAGCCGGATGGCCCGGGCAACCTCGTCATGTAGTTCGATGACCGCGGGGTTCGGTGTCGCCGGCATCATGTGACGATGGGTTTGGCCGGTGAGGATTTCGGCCACCATGTCGTTGAGCGCGCGGAACATCTCGTTGCCGCTGGCTTCCAGCAGCGTGCGGTGAAAGACCTTGTCGGCCAGTAGGTAAGACTCGAGATCGCCGGATCGGCCATGCATCACCATGTCCGACACTGCCGCGGCCATCACCCGGCACTGATGCGGGTCGGCACGGCGTGCGGCCAGAGCCGCTGCCGCCGGTTCGAAGCCACGGCGCAGCTCGGATAGCGTTACCAAAAGCGCTGCGCGGTTACCGGATTCGAGCCGCCAACGAATCACCCTTGGGTCGAAGACATTCCAGTCCTCCGACGGCTGGATGGTGATGCCGACCCGGCGGCGGGATGCGACCATGCCCATCGATTCGAGCACTCGGATGGCTTCGCGGGCGACGCTGCGTGACACGCCATGCTCGGTGCTCACTCCCTCCAGAGTGAGCACCTGCCCGGCCGGGTACTTTCCGGACGCGATGCGGGCGCCGAGGACAGTCAGCAGGTTCCGGTGCAACGCGCCGACGTTTGATGGCGAGGCCACCCATACATCTTGTCATAGGTTTGCCAACGTCACTAAGAACAGATGTTTTTGTGACTGACTCTACGATAGTATGATGATTAGTGCATGCCGTGTGCCGCCAGGACAACTGGTTAGGTGGAGGGGGATGGCTTCACCAATCGTCGTCATGGGTGTGTCCGGCTCCGGCAAGTCCGCGGTTGGCGCGGCGCTGGGTCAACGTCTGCGGGTGCCGTTCGCAGACGCCGACGACTTTCACCCGCCGGCCAACATCGCCAAGATGACGGCCGGCGAGCCGCTTAGCGACGACGACCGGTACCCGTGGTTGGAAGCCATCGGAGAGTGGTTGGCGGCGCGCCGGGACAGCGGCGGCGTGATGAGCTGCTCGGCGCTCAAGCGAATGTATCGCGACCAACTGCGACGGCATTGCCCGGACGTGATTCTGCTTCATCTCACCGGCTCGCCGGAGGTGATCGCCAGGCGCCAGGCCAGCCGGCCGGGGCACTTCATGCCCGCAGCACTGCTGGCATCCCAGTTCCAAACACTCGAGCCCCTCGAGCCCGGTGAACGCGGCGTCACCATTGACGTCGACCAGGACATCGATTCCATCGTGGAAACCTATCTCGCGTTATCCGCTTCCGGCGCAACCGAACGGGAGAAGAATTGACAAGTACGGAACCGCCGACACAAACGTGAAGGCGCTACGGACCGCCGACTTCGCCACGAAGTGAAGGTCAGTACACCGGAGAGCAGGCCGATGATCGCCGATGATCCCAAACTTGCCGCCACTCACGCGGTCCGGGCGGCTAACGATGCGGCCGAAGTCAGGCCCAGCGGCGGCGACGTTGCTTAGTTTGGGTGCGGGCCGTGTCGGCCAGTTCACCGCCTCGCTCGCGGGCCACGTCGGCGAGTTCGGCGGCTCGCTCGCGTGCTACCTCCGCCAACTCGGGCGCTCGTTCGCGGGCGACGTGCGCGAGTTCACGTCCTCGCTCGGTGCCGACTTGGAGCCCGTGGCCCAACTTCTCGGCAATCGCGCTGTCGGCGAGATGTCCGCCCGACGCCGCCCCGGAGGGCACTGCCGCGGTCACCGCCTCGGACACCTTGCGGGCCGCGCGTCGGCCGCGCCAGCCGAGTGAAGGTTTGCCCTCGGTGTCCACGGTGGCGATGATCAGCCCGCCGAGCAGGCTGAGGTCGGTCATGAATGCGCGCCGCTCGTCGACCTTGCGCTGCGGATCGGACTCGTTCCAAAACATGTGTCCACCGAGGCTGCCGGGAATGACGGTGAATGCCAGCGCTGCGGACGCCAGCCGTGGCATCTTGCCGGTGGCGAGCAACAGTCCGCCACCGATCTGCACCGCGGCATTGATGCGGGCGAAGGCTTCGGCGTCAGTCGGCACATTCGTCCCGACGGGATCCGGCAGCTTGCGCATGCCGTCCAGCGCGGGACGGGCCGCATCCGCGGCGGGTTTGGGGTTCCGAAGTGCATCCACCCCTTGCCCGATGAAAGCCACTGAAAGTAGGGGACGGGCGATTCGTCGGATCAACATGGGCCAGGAGTTCCCCGGCGCAGCGCTTCACAAACCCGTCAGGAGTTGTCCTCCGGGGTCCTTTCCCGCATCGGCAGAAGGAACCAAAACAGGGTCAGGGCCACCAACAGGCATCCACCGGCAATCCACGCCCCGGTGGTTCCGACGACGAGGAAGAAGACCATGATCGCGACGCCGGCCAGCGCGATGCCCAACAACATCAATCCGGCAATGGCATAGCCATGGGAGGCCGACACCAGCACGCTCAACCGATGCCGGCGAAACAGCACCCGATGCATGCCGACCGGCGCCACCAGCAACGCCGTCGCTCCGAGCGAGCACGAAACGGTGACCAGGTACACGCCGCGCATCACGCCGTCAAGCTCGGTGAATCGCTCCTGGAACGGCAGGATCAACAAGAACCCGGTGAGCAACTGGACACCCGTCTGCGCGACCCGCAACTCCTGCAGCAGGCTGGCCCAATTACGGTCCAGCCGTTCGGTTTCCGTCTCGGCGCGATCCGGGTCCCAGCGTTTGTGCGAACCCGGATGCTCGATGTCCATGCGCTGATTGTCGCAAGGCCAGCTCTCAAAGTGGCCCGATCGGTGGCATTCAGGTGGCGTAACGCAAGAGGGTAATCCCGGACCGGAACGACTTCGGCGGCTCGACCAACCTCAAAGTCGGAATCGACATGCCGTCGGGGACCAACCGGCGGCCGCGACCCTGAACGGCGGGGTAGACAAACAACCGGTATTCGTCCACCACGCCCGCGGCAATCAGGGTGTGCGCCAGGCTGATGCTGCCGGTGAGCACGATGTCTTTGCCCGGTTCTTCCTTGAGCGCTCGTGCGCGCTGCACCGGATCCCCGGTGAGCACCGTGGAGTTCTGCCAACCGGGATCGGTCATCGTCGACGACACCACGTACTTGGCCACGTCATTGAGGTAGTCGGTTATCCCGGTCGCATCGTCGGTCTGTTGCGGCCAGTAGCCGCGGAAATCTTCGAACGTCTGGCGCCCGACCAGCAGGGCGTCGGCCTGCTGGTCCTGGCGGTGCGATTCCTCCAGGATGTCGTCGTCCTGCAGCTGCGGGTCGAACCAGTCGTCGAGCATCTCGATCGACCCGTCCAGCGTCATGTTCTCGGTGATCACTAGCTTGCGCATATCCATATAGACGGTCTGGTGGCCCCGAAGTCATCGCGGTTTGGCTGACTACGCTGGGAACGTGGCTCTTGTTGCCGGGATCGACTCGTCTAGCCAGTCCTGCAAGGTGCTGGTGTGCGACGCCGACACCGGCGAGATCGTCCGCTCGGCGACGTCGCCGCATCCCGACGGCACCGAGGTAGCTCCGCAACTGTGGTGGGCCGCCCTGCAGGCGGCGATCAACGCCGCCGGCGGCCTTGATGACGTGGCGGCCTTTTCGGTGGCGGCCCAGCAGCACGGCATGGTGTGCCTCGACGAAGCCGGTGAGGTCGTTCGGGATGCGTTGCTGTGGAACGACACCCGGTCCAGTGCGGCTGCGGCGGCGCTGGTCGACGAGCTGGGTGGGCCGGGTGAATGGGCGAAGCGCGTCGGCGTGGTGCCGGTCGCCGCGATAACCGCCAGCAAACTGCGCTGGCTGGCCGAGCATGAACCCGCACACGCCGCGGCGACCGCCGCTGTCTGCCTGCCGCACGACTGGCTGACCTGGCAACTGGCCGGTGCGGCCGATATCGACGCGCTGCGCACCGACCGCAGCGATGCCAGCGGAACCGGGTACTTTTCCGCCGAATCCGATACCTACCAACACGATCTGCTCGAACTGGCGATGCAAGGCAGGCGGCCCGCGCTGCCGACGGTGCTCGGCCCGCACGACGCCGCCGGGCAGACGGCGAGCGGCGCGATGCTGGGCCCCGGCGCCGGCGACAACGCCGCCGCGGCGCTGGGTCTCGGTGCCCAACCCGGCGACTGCATCGTCTCGCTCGGCACGTCCGGCGTGGTGAGCGCCGTCGGGCAGGTCGCGCCGCACGACGCCGAGGGGATCGTGGCCGGGTTCGCCGATGCGACCGGCCGGCAGCTGCCGCTTGTCTGCACCCTCAACGGCGCGCCGGTGCTGGCCGCCGCGGCGACGGTGCTCGGCGTGGATTTCGAAGAGTTGGACCGACTGGCGTTGTCGGCGCCCGGCGGAGCGGAGGGGCTGACGCTGGTGCCGTACCTCGACGGCGAACGGTCGCCGAATCTGCCGGACGCCGCCGGCGCGCTGCACGGCATGACGACGCGCAATCTCACCGCGGCCAATGTGGCCCGCGCCGCGGTCGAGGGCCTGCTCAGTTCGATGGCGTACTGCATCGACAAGATTTCCGGGCAGGGCGTCGACGTCGAACGCATCATCTTGATCGGCGGTGGGGCGCGCTCGGAGGCGATCCGCGGCATCGCGCCGGCGATCTGGGGCAAACCGGTTCAGGTGCCGACGCCTGCGGAGTATGTGGCGCTGGGCGCCGCCAGGCAGGCGGCATGGTCACTATCGCGGGCGGATTTGCCGCCGGACTGGTCGTTCGGAATCACCGCGACGTTCACCGCTGACGCGACGCCCGAGGTGCTCGACCAGTATCGGCATGCCCAGCCGCTGACGCTCGGCCGCTGATCAACACGGTGTGACGAATTTCGCACTGTTGGCGTGACCTGATTCATTGCTTTTTCGCCCCAGGATAGGGCACCCTAACTTACTTAAATCGTGTGACTGAAGGATGACAGGTACCCATGGCCGACCTCGACTTTGCCTATGACATGACGCTGGACGAGGCGCGCCGACGCACCGCGGTGCTGGAGGCGATCGGTGACCACTGGGACCCGATCGAGGTCCTGGCCGAAGAGGAGAAGGCCTACGACATGCTCTACTCCGGCCTCGACGGCGAGCAGCAGCGCATCTACGACGAGCTGGTCAACGCCGGCGTGCTGCCCGACCGGGGAGGTGAGCGTGTTGCCGATTGATCCCACCGCCGACCGTGCCCGGCGCGCCTGGCTGGCGTGCCCGCTGTGTGACCACGGCCGTGACTGCGCGGTCTGCCAGAGCAGCCGGAATTGCGGAACGCATTGGCAATACCTGCTGAGTAACCGGGGCACGGTGGTGCATCTGCAATGCCCCGACTGTGCGTATCTGTGGTCCACCGATACCCGTAAACGCGTCGCCGCGAAGTCCAAAGCGGCCTGACCTGATCGCGGTAGGTCAACTTGTCAGGTTCTGATACTGCTGAATGATGACCAAAACCGAAAGCGTGCCGAATAGGGCGACCGCCCACACCAGCGCGAGGAGCCGCAGCCCACGGATCCGCAGCGGTCCAGACAAGATGGTGCGGTTGATCCAGATCAGAAGGCCGGAGTAGATGAACATCATCAATCCGCCGACGACAGCCGAGATGACGATCAGCACCAGCGGCTGGTCGAAGCCCACCAGCAGCACGACGCAGCCGATGAGCACGATCGCCCACACCAGCCCGAAGTAGAGCTTGCTCTCGTTGGCCTCGCGGACGTAGGCGGTCTTCAGCACATCGGCGACCAAGCGGCAGGTGTAGTCCACGATGCCGAGGGCCGCGGCGAACAGGGCGAACGCCCCGATCACCCAGAAGAACGCTCCGAACCATGCTCCGACGCTGTTTTTGAGCGCCTCGCCCTCGTCCTGCAGAAAGCCGATGTCGTCGCTTAGTTCCGGGTCGCCGAACACGGTGGCGTACGCGAGCAGGGAGGTGAAGAAGATCGATACGAACGTGATGAGCACGAACGTCGTCAGCTGCTCGGTGTTGGCGAAGCGCCACCACGTCCGCCACCGAGCGAGGTTCGACTCCGTCGGCTCGAAAATGAACCCGGTGCTGGGCGCCGCCTCGGGCTCGCCGGTGACCGGGCTTTCGATTCGTGGCACGTAGGCGCCCATGCCGAAGCCCTTGTCCCGGATCCAGTTGCTCTGCACCAGATTTTGCCCGCCGCCGCCTCCGGCGAAGGCCAACGCGCCGAGGAGTACCGCGAAGCCGAGCTCGGCGACGGGAATGCTGGCGGTGGTCACGATCTTGGGTACGTCACGCCAAGCGTCGGCGCCGACCGCCACCACCGCGCCGACGACGAAGAGCACGATTACCGCGGCGACCTTTAGCATCTGGATGCGCTCCAGCGCGACGTAGACGACCGGTGCCAGGGTCAAGATGACGGCGATGGACAGCAGCATGCCGATCGCGATGTAGTTTGCGTTACCGCCGAACAGGTACGTGACGAGGGTGGCCGAGCTGGTGGCCCAACCCGGCCACAGGTTGGCGAAGAACGTCATCAGAGCGAACACCAGGCCCCAGTGCCTCCAGTAGCGGCTGAAGCCGGTCAGCGCCGTCTCGCCGGTCGCCAGCGTGTAGCGCTCGATCTCCATGTTGATGAAGAACTGCGTGACGACGCCGACCAGGGCGGCCCAGACGAAGACCAGCCCGACCTGGGAGGCGATGTAGGGATACAGGATGAACTCGCCGCTGGCCAGGCCGACGCCGGCGGCGATCACTCCTGGGCCGATTAGCCGCCACCAGTTTGCCGGCGGCTCGGGCAGCTCGCGAACCTCCGGACGGGGCATGACTTTGGCCGGAAACTGGTCAGCCGCGGTACTCATGCATTCGTATTACCACACGGCTCATCCCTCATCCATTAGGTCAACGTGACGCCTATTCCTTAGGTGCGGACAGTGGGGCGGGGCCAATCTTGCTGTGCCGGCGGTCGGGCGGCGTGGGCGCGGAGCCGGTCGAGAATTAGCCGGAGTGGCGGCCAGCGGGAGCGGCCGTGTCGAGTTACGGCATAGGCGGTGAGGATAACCCTGGGATCCGACAGCGGCAGCACACGGATGCCTTCGCGGGTGGGTCGATTGATAGGCAGCAGTCCCACGCCGTAACCCGCCAGGATGAGGTCTTCGACGAGGTCGAGACTGTCGATCTGGTGGGCGATGCGCGGGGTGAAACCAGCAAGGGCCGCCAGTGTACGGACTGCGTCTTCGTCAGCGGTATTGCGTGAGTTGACAATCCACACAGAATCCGCATACGCGCTCACGTCGGCCACTGCGCTGGCAGCGATGCTGTCGGGGACACCCAATCCCCAGGGAGTTGACCACAAACCGACGGCTTCGAGCACCGGGTCGGGGGAGGCGGGTGCAAGGTTGTAGTCATAGGTGATGGCCAAGTCGAGGTCATCATTGACAAGCAGTTCGAACGCCTCGATGGGTTCGTACTCGCTAATCACGACATCGACTTGCGGGTGGGCGACGGACAGATCGTGCAGGATCGGCAGCAGGGATACGCGGATGCCGGTGGCGAAGCCGCCAACGCGAACGGTCCCGGCCGGCTCGGCGTCCGGATCGAGGTCCAGCCGGGCGGCGTCGACGGCGGCCAAGATGATGACCGCGTGATCGGCCAGCCGGCGACCGGCCGGAGTGAGACGCACTCGTCGACCATCCGGCTCAATCAGCTGTTCTCCGGCCTCCCTCGCCAGCGCCGCGATCTGCTGCGACACCGTCGACGTGGTGGTGTGGTGCGCCTCGGCGACCGCACGCATGGATCCGAGCCGTGACAGCGAAAGGAGTAGCTGCAGTCGCCGGGCGTCCATGACTAGCCGCGCATCAGGCTGTCGGCGGAGAACCCGTCCACGATCGCTTCGCGCGACGCGAACAGCCAGCGGTCCGCAACCGGAATCAGGACGTCCCGATACCGGCCCCAATGATCGACACCGATGTCGGTGAGAGCCAGAAAATAGCTACTCACTTCGACGCGGTCGCGAGCCACCGCACCGAACCGCACGCTCGAGACATGGTGTCGGACATGGGTCAAGGGCACCGGCCCTGCCCGGAACCGCTGCGCCTGGGCACCCAGGCCGGCCACGATTGCCGCCGGCCCGACCATCGGCTCCCCGCCGCTGAACTCGAGCACACCAGTCGGAGCGAAGCACGCCGCAATGTCGTCGAGTCGATTGCGGTCGGTGCCCGCCGTGTAGTCGGCCAGCGTCTGTCGGACGGACTCGCGGATCGAAAGTTCCCAGATCTCCACCCATCTACTGTTCATGATTATCGAACGGTATGTCCAGGAAAATCACGTGGACGCGAACGTTTGTGGTGTCGTTCAATGCAGGGGTGACCGACAACCAAGCCCGCACCGGAGCCCTGATGGCGATGGTGTCGATGCTGTGTGTGCAGCTCGGGCTCGCGATTGCCGTCACGTTGATCGACCGCATCGGCGTCGAGGGCGCCGCGTGGCTGCGGCTGGCATGGGCCGGCCTGCTGATGCTCGTCATCGTCCGGCCGCGCGCCGCGGCGTTCACCCGGAAAACTTTCGCGGTGTGCGTGGTGCTCGGGGTGGTCACCGCGGCGATCACCCTGTTGTTCATGGCCGCACTGGACCGGATCCCGTTGGGCACCGCCAGTGCGTTGGAGTTTCTCGGGCCGTTGGGAGTCGCGGTCGCGCATGGCAGGGGACGGCACCGCTTGGTGTGGCCCGGGCTTGCCGCCGTCGGTGTCGTGCTGCTCACCCAGCCATGGGATGGCGCCGTCGATCCGGTGGGCGTGCTGTACGCGCTCGGCGCGGCCGTCTGCTGGGCGGGCTACATCCTGCTCACCCAGCGGGTGGGCGACGAGGTCGCGGGCATCAACGGGTTGGGGGTGTCGATGCCGGTCGCTGCCCTGGTGGCGACCATCACCGTCGGCCCTGCGGTGTTCGACCGGATGACCCCGGACATCCTGCTGATCGGAATCGGCCTGGCGATCCTGTTGCCCGTGGTGCCGTTTGCGCTGGAGCTGCTGGCGCTGCGCCGGTTGACCACCGCCGCATTCGGGACGCTGATGGCCCTCGAGCCGGCGTTCGCGATGCTTGTCGGGCTGGTGATCCTGCACCAGGTGCCGGGCCCGGCGGGCGTGGTCGGCATATGCTTCGTCGTGGTCGCGGGCATCGGGGCGGCGCGCACCGGCGCCAGGTCCTCGCCGGTGCCGGCCGAAGTCAATTCTTGACGCCGACTTCTGCGTCAGGGTTGTGATGTGGTGCCCGCAACGACCATGGTGCAGATTTCGACGAATCGTCGTGAGATTCGAAGTTTAGCCTTCGAATCGCTTGCGCCGGTAGAGAGTTCCCACCGCCAGCAGGATCAGGCTGACCACCAATATGGCGGTGGCCAGCACGTTGATCTGCGGGGGAACCGCGGCCTTCACCGCCGCATTCACGTACAGCGGATATGTCACCGTCGACCCGCTGACGAAGTACGTGATGATGAAGTCGTCGAGCGACAGCGCGAACGACAGCATGCCGGCCGCGACGATGCCCGGGATGATCAGCGGCAGCGTGACTTTGAAGAATGTCCGGGTCGGGCTCGCGCCAAGATCCATCGAAGCGTCCTCGAGTGTCCAGTCGAACCCCCGCACCCGGGCCCGCACGGTCATCGCGATGAAGCTGATCTCGAACGCCACGTGCGCGATCAGGATGGTGGTGTAGCCGGCCGCCCAGCCGAAGTCGAGAAAGAGTGTCAGCAGCGCAGCGCCCATCACCACCTCGGGAGCGGTGAGGGGCAGTATCAGGAAGGTGTCGACCGCGGTCCTGCCACGGAAGCGTTGGCGCACAAGGGCTATGGCGAGCAGCGTGCCGAGCACCAACGCGATCAGGGTGGACACCGCGGCGACGTTGAGGCTGAGCTTCAGCGCGTTTGTCAGTGCCGGGTACTTGAACGGGTCTGCCCAGTTCTCCAGCGTGAAACCCTGCCAGGTGTAGTTGAACTTGCCCAGGGGCTTGTTGAACGAGAACAGGATGATCACGAAGATCGGCAGGAACAGATACACCAGCACCAGGCCCGCAACGATGCGCAGCAGCAGGTCGCCGATCTTTCGGTTGCCCCGCACCCGATTGGGTTTGGGCGGCTGCTCGGCCGCGGTGGCCACCGCCGCCCCGGCCTGCACCGTCACTTTTGCTCCTCGCGTGCGCGTGTCATACCAGCTCCTCCGTGCCCAGTGCTCGCGTGTAGAGCAGCACGCCGACCAGGATGATCGCCATCAGCACCAGGCTCAGCGCCGCGGCGGCCGGGTAATCCTTGACCACCAGGAACTGTTTCTGAATGACGTTGCCGATCATCGTGGTTCGCGTGCTGCCCAGATAGTCCGCGTTGATGAAGTCGCCGACCGCCGGGATGAACACGAGCATGCTGCCGGCCAGCACACCGGGCATCGACAGCGGCAGGATCACCTTGCGGAAGCTGCGCGGAGCCGTCGAGTACAGGTCCCTCGACGCCTCCAGCAGCCGCGGGTCGATCTTCTCCAGGCTCACATACAGCGGCAGGATCATGAAGATGATCCAGTTGTAGATCAGGCCGCCGATCACCGCCCAACTCGTCGACAGCAGCCGTCCCTCACTGGGCAGCAGCCCGATCGTGTTCAGCGCGCCGACCACCCAGCCGTCGTCGGCCAGGATGGTCTTCCACGCGATGGTGCGGATCAGGAACGTGACGAAGAACGGCAGAATGACCAGGCCGAGGATGAGATTCTTGTACCGGCCCGCCTTGAACGCGATGACGTAGGCGAGCGGATACGCCAGCAGCAGACACACCACCGTGGCGACCAGCGCGTACGTGAAGGACCGGATGATCTGGTCCCGATACTGGCTGAACGCGTCGAGATAATTGCCGAAGTCCCACGCGAACGTCAGCGTCGGCAGGTACACCGAACCGCCGGCCGACGACAACGAGGTGCGCGCCAGTGTGAAGAACGGCACCACGAAGAAGATCCCGAGGTACAGCAGGCCCGGCAGGATCATCAAGTACGGGGCGATCTTGCTCCGCTGCCGACCGCTGCTCGCGACACCTGCCATCTGGTCAGCCGCCGGTTACCGCTGCGTACAACGTATTCCACTCCTGGGTCTGCTCGTCGGACAGCGCCGCCCAGCCCTTCGACCTATCCAGTACCGCCTGGGGCGGATTGATCAGCGGATTGTTCGCAACAGCGGGATCGAGTTTGTTGAGCTCATCGGTCATGTCCGACAGCACCGGAACGAACTGCACGTACTCGATGAGCTTGGCGTAGTTCGGGCGCTCGTAGACGTAGTTGATCCAGGCTTCGGCCGCCTTCTGGTTCTGGGTGGTGTAGGGGATCACCATGGTGTCGACGAATGTCGTGGCACCCGACTCGGGGGCGACGAACTGAAGGTCGGGATTGTCGGCCTGCAGCTGCACGACGTCGCCCGAATATGCCTGCGCGATGACCACGTTCCCGGACGCGAGGTCCTCGGTGTAATCGTTGCCGGTGAATCGGCGGATATGTCCTTTGTCCTTCTGCTCCTTGACCAGGTCCACCGCTTTTTGAATCGACTCGGTGTTGGGATCCTCCACCGAGCCACCCTGCGACAGCATGATCATGCCCAGGCCGTCCTGGAAGTCGGAGAACAGGCTGACCTTCCCGGCGAAGGCGGGATCCCAGACTTCGTCCATGGTCTTGATATCGCGGCCGGTGGCCGCTCGGTTGTAGGCCAGACCGACAAGACCCGACATGTACGGCGCGCTGAACTTTCGGCCCTCGTCAACGCTGGCCTCCAACAGGTCGGGCCGGATGTTCTTCTTGTTCGGCACGCCCGCGTCGCTGATGTCGTTGAGCCAGCCGAGGCCGTGCAGGCGGACGGCCATGAACGTGGTGGGCACCGCCAGATCGGCACCGATGTCCTGCTTGCGCGACAGCGGTTCCTTGACCTTGGCGAACCACTGCTCGTTGTCGTTGAGGTCTTCCTTGTAGTCCACGGTGAGGCCCGAGGATTGCTGGAATTCGGCGATGAACCCGTCGGCCATGTACAGCGGCCAGTTCGAGATCCGCAGCGTGCCGCTGGCCGGCCCGGTCTCAGTCGGGGTGGTTTCCGACGGCCCGCTGTCCGAGCCGCACGCGGCCAGGAACGACGGGCCGAGTGTCAGCGCCGCGGCGGCCGCGGCGCCACCGCCGAGAAACCGCCTGCGGGTGGTCCGGTTGATCGCCAGTCGGGAGAGAAGTCGGGGATCGATCTCGTTGGCCATGGCTTCTGTGCCTTTCGTGATTCGGGAAAAGGTTGATTGACAGCCGAACTCGACGGTCAGGAGTTGTCGAGCATCTCCTCGAGATCCTCGGTGGTGGGGATATCGGCGGCCGGAAGTACCAGTGAGGCATCGGGTGTCCAAGAGACGTGCACCTCGTCGCCAGGACGCAGCATCGGCAGGTCCTGTTCGGGGCCGACGTGAACCAGGATCGGCGAGTCGTCGGGTGCGGCGAGAGACAGCCGCACCACCGGGCCCTGGAAGGTGAGATCGGACACGGTGGCGGACACGGTGGCCACATCGTCGGTCGGCGGATCCATCGAAACCCGAATGCGTTCCGGACGGATCATCAGCGTGGCGTGGCCGCCGGGCTCAATGGTGGTTTCGCCGGGCCTGGCCTTCAGGGTGGTGCCGAGGACCTCGACCTGGACGAAATCGCGATTGCTCCTACCCGTCTGCCGACCCGCCCACAGGTTGGCCTGGCCGATGAAGCTGGCGACGAAGACCGTCGACGGCCGATCGTAGATCTCGGTGGGGTTGCCGATCTGGTCGACATTGCCGGCGTTCATGACCGCGATGCGGTCGCTCATCGTCAGCGCTTCCTCTTGGTCGTGGGTCACGTAGACGAAGGTGATCCCGACCTCGCGCTGGATGCGCTTGAGTTCGAACTGCATGACCTGACGCAGCTTGAGGTCCAGCGCGCCGAGCGGCTCGTCGAGGAGCAGCGCGCTGGGATAGTTCACCAGTGCGCGGGCCAGCGCCACCCGCTGTTGCTGTCCGCCAGACAGCTGGGCGGGCTTGCGCTGGGCGAAGTCGGTGAGGCGCACGATTTCGAGCAGTTCGTCGACCCGCCGGGTGACCTCGGCCTTGCCCTTCTTCATGCTGCGCGGTCCGTAGGCGACGTTGTCCCACACCGTCATGTGGGGAAACAGCGCGTAATGCTGGAAAACGGTGTTGACGTTGCGTTTGTGCGGCGGCACCCGCGACACGTCCGCACCCTCCAGCCGGATGGCGCCCTCGGTCGGGCTCTCGAAGCCGGCGATCATCCGCAGCGTGGTGGTCTTGCCGCAGCCAGACGGGCCCAGCAGTGAGAAGAACTCGCCCGAAGCGATGGAGAAGTCGGCTTCGGTCACCGCGACATAGTCGGAGAAGCGCTTGGTGACATGGTCGATCTCGATGACCGGGCCGCCCTTGGACCGAGGGGCCCCGTCCTGCCCCGTTGTGTGTTCTACGGCGGTGGTGTCTGTGCCGGTCAGGGCGAATCCTCCCTTACCCCCGAAGCTGTGGGTAAACCATCGCGGATTCCGTCGCCCTTCGCAAGTGATTCCGCAACGAATTTGCAGTTCCACAATGGAATCGCTCGCTATCCCCGCGTGGATGCGAGAGATTCCGCGGATTCGGCCGTGGACGGCCATCGCCTGACCGTCGGCAGGCAGCGGCGATGCGGCGGCAGGGAACGATGGTCGCCTGGTCAGTTTCGCAGCCCGCGGGACCGCAGTCCCGGAAACCACCCGACGGCGTTTTCACGAACCCGGCCTTGGGTAGGAGACGTGCATGGCGACGATCGATGTGGCGGTCTCGACCGACCTGTCGGCTCAGCGTGCGTGGGCCTTGGCGTCGGACCTGCGTCGCTTCGATGAATGGTTGACGATCTTCGGTGGCTGGCGCAGCGACGTGCCGGCAGAGATCGAAGCGGGCATATATGTCTCGGCGTGCATCAAGGTCAAGGGGTTTCGGAACATCATCCACTGGCGGGTCACCCGCTACGACGAGCCCAAGTTGATCGAGCTGAGCGGTGCAGGCCGCGGCGGAATCCGGATCGGACTCACGATCGAGGTGCAAGACAATCACCCGGGGTCGACGTTTCACGTGGTGGCCGAGCTGTCGGGCGGATTGCTCAATACCCGGATCGGGCGGCTGGTCGCCAAGGTCCTCGGGTCGGAGATCCGCAAGTCAGTGGAGAAACTCGCCTCACTGCCTTAACCCCATTCGTGGTTCATGGCACGGGATTCGAACCTTGCCTCGACGGTATCGATAGCGCGTTCTTGCGTTCGGGACACCGCGATCAGCACCATCGCCAGCGCGGCGGTCACCGCACCGCCGATGAAGATGACGACGAAACTGCTCTCCACCGGCACGTTGGTGCCGACAACCGTGCGGCCGAGCAGAACCGCGACGAGGGCGGCCGCGGTAGAGCTGCCGACGGTGCGGGCGATCGCGTTCATGCTCATGGCCACACCCGTTTCACCGGCCTCGACTTCACTGACCACCAGGGCAGGCAGCGCGCCGTACCCGAGGCTGATGTAGGCGTTGGCCAGGATGCCGGCCACAATGATCTGCCACGGCGCCGAATGGGCCAGCGCAATGAAAAGGAACCCGGTGATCCCCGCCAGCGCCGCGACGACGAGCACCGGTCGGGCGCCGAGCCGGTCGATGAACCTGCCGCTGACCAAAGCCACCAGAAACCCGGTGACCGCACCGGGTAGCAGGTAGACGACGCTGGCTTCGAGCACGGTTGCACCAAAGCCGTATCCCGCTGCCTCGCGCGGGATTTGGACGAACAGCGTCAAGCCCAAGAAGGCGAAGTACAGTCCCATGCCGACGAATATCGTGGCCAGATTGGTGAGCATTATCGGCCGCCGGGTCAGCATCCGCGTCGACACCAGCGGCTGTTTGACGCGCCGCTCCCAGTGCCACCAGCCGACCACGACGACGACGCCGCATGCCGCGCAGGCAAGTGTCCATGGCGAGGTCCAGCCCCAGGAGTTGCCCTGCGTGATCGCCAGCAGGATCGCCGACAATCCGGCGGCAAGGCCGCCGGCGCCCAGCCAGTCGATGGATCCGGTCGAGCTGCGCGGGCGCGCGGGGACGATAAGCGCCACGATCGCGATGACGAGGATGGTGAAGGCAGTGGTCAGCCAGAACACGCGGTGGTAGTCCGCGTTACCACTCATCAGCAGGCCGACCACTACCAGTCCCATTCCGCCGCCGAAGCCCAACGTTCCGGAGAGCACCGACATCGCCGAGACCATCCGGTCTTCGGTCAACTCCTCCCGCAGGATGGCGACGCCGATCGGGTAGAGCGCGAACGAGGCGGCCTGCAGGACCCGACCCACGATCAGCAGCGCCAGGGACGATGTGGTGGCGGCAAGCACCGAGCCCAGCAGCACGACAGCCAGCACCCACAGCAGCACGCGCTTCTTGCTGTGCAGGTCCGCGAGCCGGCCGATCAATGGGGTCGCCGCGGCGGCGGCCAGCAGATTCGCGGTAACCGCCCAGCTCACCGCGACGGTGGATGCGTGGAGTTGCTCGGCGATGATGCCGAGCACCGGCACCACGGCGGTCTGCAGCACCGCGACGGTCAACACCACCACGCTCAGTCCCGCGATCAACAGCCGTGGTGGCGCAACGGTCGAGGCGTGCGATTGCGTCGCGTCGGCCTCGACCACGGCGCACTCCGATCGTTAGCACATCTTCGGTTCTTCCGATTATGTCGCCCGGCCCGGCTCAGCCTCGCGGCACCCCATCCGCGATGGCGTGGAGCTTGTCCGGGTTGGCGACATTGTGGACTGTCTCGATTCGGCCGTCGGCATCCAGGTCCACGGTCAGTGTGGCGATGATGCGACCAGCCCCGCGCATCACGATGCCCGGGCCGCCGTTGATGTCGACGACTTCCGCTGTCATGTCGGCGATTTCGACACCCTCGTAGGGTCGCTTGATCGTGCCCTCGATCCACCTGGCCACGTTCGCCGCACCGATTATCGGGCGCATTGCCTGCCGGACTTTTCCGCCGCCATCCGTCCACAGCGTGACGTCCGGCGCGAGCAACTCCATCAGCTCGTTGATGTCACCGCCGGTGGTGGCGGCGAAGAACCGCTCGGTGACCGCACGTTTCTTGTCCCGGTCGGCCTCGAAGCGCGGTCGGCGCGCCTGGATGTGGTTGCGGGCCCGGTGGGCGGCCTGACGCACCGCCGACTCCGAACGGTCAACGGCGTCAGCGATTTCGGCGTATGAGAAATCGAAAACCTCCTTGAGCACGAACACGGCACGTTCCAACGGGCTCAAGGTTTCCAGCACCACCAGCATGGCCAGTGACACCGACTCGGCGGTCGCGACATCCTCGGCGGCATCGGTCTCGGTGAGGATCGGCTCCGGAAGCCACGGCCCAACGTAGGTTTCCCGTTGGCGTCGCGTCGACCGGAGCCGCTCCATCGCCAAGTTGGACACGATCCGCGCGAGGTAGGCCTTAGGGTCCGACACCTGTGCACGATCGGCCGCCGACCACTTGAACCAGGCATCCTGGACGACGTCTTCGGCGTCTGCGGCAGAGCCCAGAAGCCGATATGCAATGGCGAACAACAGCTTCCGGTAATCGGAGAAAGTCTGCTCGTCGACGCTCATTGCTTCGACCGCCCGCCGCGGCGCCATGTCGTCGAACCCACCGCCGGCAACGACCTGATCAGCCGGTAGGTGGGCCATGGGCTGGAGCTCACGGTTTCTTTGTACGCCACCGCCAAGCGGCCGGCCAAGTAGAACCGCCCCGGGCTGTCGTCGGCGTGGGTGAACTGGATGACGGCGTCGTGCCGACCCAGGCTGACGGGCTGGTGCACATAGCCGAAGCGAAACTTCTTGGGCTGCTTGCCGTTCAGTTCACGCACGATCGAAGCAGCGGCGTGCAGTGCGGTAGGGATCCCGCTCTGGCAGGTGCCGTGCATGACGCCGTAGCTCTGCCGGATCGCGGCCGCATCACCGACGGCATAGACCGCCGGGTGCGACACCGACCGCAGCGACTCGTCGGTGACGATGCGGCCGCGGTCGTCGACCTGCAGGCCCGCGCCCGCTGCCAATGGCGAAACCCGCACTCCGGTGGTCCACAGCACCGCCTGCGCGGGGACCACCTCGCCGTCGGCGAGCGCGACCCCGTCGGACATCACTTTGACGATGTCGGCGCCCGCGCGGACCCGGACGCCCAACCGGGCCAGGCCGGAATGCAGCCGAGCACGGGCCTTTTCGCCCATCATCAATCCGGGTTGCTGTCTGCTCAGCAGCACCACGTTGAGATGTGGGTGCTGTTCGGCGATTTCGGCCGCGGATTCGATGCCGGTCAGGCCGCCGCCGGCGACGACGACGGTGGCGTCGGTAAGGCGAGCCAGCTGGTCGGCAAGCAGCGTGGCCTCGTGCGCACTGTTAAGCGTGTAGGCGAACTCGTCGACGCCGGGAACGGTCTCGGTGTCGGCGACGCTGCCCAGCGCATACACCAACGTGTCGTAGTGCAGCGCGTAATCATCGTCGATGCGAACCGTGTGCGCATCGGCGTCGATGGCCGTCACCCAGCCCTGGACGAACTGGACAGCGGCGGCCGCCAGCCGATCGGGAATCTGCAGGTCGGCCAGCTGCTGGCCGGCGGCCGTTTGGTGCAGCCGCAGCCGCTCGGTGAACCGGGTCTGCGGGTTGACCAGCGTGACGTGAACGTCGTCGCGACCCTTGAACCGGCCGGCCAGGCCCATGGCCGCACCCATGCCGGTGTATCCGGCGCCGACTATGAGGATCTCTGTCATTGTGCTGCCTTTCGCGTTCGTTGCCGTTGATATCCACCAGACGCATGCAGCGGCGCGATTTGTGACATGGGTGGGGTGAATCGGTCAGCAAATGGTCATGTTTGAAGACATTCGCCAGCGTCAATAAGTGTCGGTATGCGCCCGCGGTGACCGAACCGCTGAATTCGCCGACCAGGAGGTCGCGTTGACAAAAAAGAGCGACGCCGAGCACGAAGAAGAGGAGGAGGAACGGCAGCGCCTCGCCGACCGCGTACTCGGCAAGCTCGAAGACGCGGTGTACTGGGCGATCGCGGTGGTTCTCCTTATGGGATCGGTCTCGCTGCTAGTCGCGCAGTTCAACACCATGCTGAGGCTGCGCCGATTGCCGGCCGACACCGTCATGCTCGAAATCCTGGACGGCCTGCTGCTGATCTTTATTTTCGTCGAACTGCTCTATGCCGTCCGCGCCTCCCTGCGGTCGCACGAGATCGTCGCCGAACCGTTCTTGATTGTCGGCATCCTGGCCGGCATCAAGGAGATCGTCGTGCTGTCGGTGGAGGCGGCGACCCTGCTCGAGAAGGGTCCGGCCTTCTCGCGCGCCGTGGTCGAGATCGGCGTGCTCGGCGGCGTGGTCTTTGTGCTGGCGCTGGCAGCCTTCGTCCTTCGTGAGCGCCGCCGGGACACCGACGACGCGGGGGAGCAGGCCGCCGAGGAAGAGGGTCCCGAGTCCGGCTGACCTGCCCGGCCGAGTCATTTCGCCGGTAGACCTGGGCAAACTCGGTTATGTATGCCATCATATATAGGATGCCGACCAGAAGTCCTCGCGAGCGCATGGTGGTCTCAGCCGCGCTCTTGATCAGGGAACGCGGCGCGCACGCGACCGCCATCTCTGACGTGCTGGAACACAGCGGTGCGCCGCGCGGGTCGGCCTATCACTATTTCCCGGGCGGGCGGATGCAACTCCTCGACGAGGCTGTCGAGTACGCGGGGGAGTACATCGCCGCCCGGATCACCGAGGCTGCGCGGGGCATCGACCTCCTCGACAGTCTGGTAGCCGGCTATCGCGAACAGCTGATCCGCAGTGACTACCGGGCCGGCTGTCCGATCGTCGCGGTAGCGGTCGAAGCCGGCGAGCCCGAAAATGCGGAGCGCACAACACCACTCATCGAGCGCGCGGCGGCGGTTTTCGCGCACTGGACGGACTTGGTGGCCCAGCGCCTGGTGGCCGACGGCATTGCCACATCGCGGGCCGAGGAACTGGCGATGTTGGTGACGACATCGATAGAAGGCGCGATCGTCGTCGCCAGCGCATCCCGCGATCTCAAACCCCTTGATCTCGTTCATCGTCAGCTGCGCGCACTGCTGCAAGCCGAGACAGCCGAAAGGAATCCCCGCGATGACCAGTGACTGGCAGTCGACCGCCTGCATCCTGTGCGAATGCAACTGCGGCATCGTCGTGCAGCTCGAGGGACGTAAGCTCGCCAAGATCCGTGGCGACAAGGAACATCCGGCATCGCAGGGATACACCTGCAACAAAGCGTTGCGGCTCGATCACTACCAGAACAACCGCAGCAGGCTGACCACCCCGATGCGTCGCCGCCCCGACGGCAGCTACCAGAAAATCGATTGGGACACTGCGATTACCGAGATCGCCGAGGGCTTCAGACACATCCGCGACGCATACGGCGGGGAGAAGATCTTCTATTACGGCGGAGGCGGCCAGGGCAACCATCTGGGCGGTGCCTACGCCGGCGCGTTTCTCAAGGCGATCGGTGCCCGCTACCGGTCAAATGCGTTGGCGCAGGAGAAAACGGGCGAAGCATGGGTCGATGCGCACCTGTACGGCGGGCACACACGAGGAGAGTTCGAACACGCCGAGGTCTCGGTCTTCGTCGGCAAGAACCCGTGGATGTCGCAGAGCTTCCCACGGGCCCGCACGGTGCTCAACGAGATCGCCAAGGATCCGAACCGCGCGATGATCGTCATCGATCCGGTGATCACCGACACGGCCAAGATGGCCGACTTCCATCTCCGCGTGCGGCCCGGCACCGACGCATGGTGCCTGGCGGCCATGGCCGGGGTGCTGGTGCAGGAGAAGCTTTGCGACGAAGCGTTTCTGGCCGATCACGTCAATGGCGCGGACGCCGTCCGGGAGGTGCTGCGGGAGGTCCCGATCGCCGACTACGCGCAGCGCTGCGGTGTCGACGAGGAATTGATACGCACGGCGGTACGACGCATTGCAAGCGCCGACAGTGTGGCGGTGTTCGAGGACCTGGGCATCCAGCAGGCGCCCAACAGCACGCTCTGCTCGTATCTGAACAAGCTGCTGTGGATTCTTACCGGCAGTTTCGCCAAACGTGGTGGGCAGCACCTGCATTCGACCTTCGCGCCGCTGTTCACCTTCGGCGGGGTTGGGCGGACACCGGTGACCGGAGCGCCGGTGATATCCGGCCTGGTGCCGTCCAATGTGGTGCCGCAAGAGATCCTGACCGACCATCCCGACCGATTCCGGGCGATGATCGTCGAGAGCAGCAACCCCGCGCACTCGGTGGCCGATTCCGCAGCCTGCCGAGAGGCCTTTGCCTCTCTGGAGCTGATGGTGGTCATCGACGTCGCGATGACCGAGACGGCCAGGCTTGCCCACTATGTGCTGCCGGCGGCGAGCCAGTTCGAGAAGCCGGAAGCGACGTTCTTCAATCTGGAGTTCCCGCACAACACTTTTCATCTGCGGCATCGCTTGCTCGAACCATTGCCTGGCACCCTGCCCGAGCCGGAGATCTGGGCGCGACTGGTGCGAGCTCTCGGGGTCGTCGACGACGCCGACCTGCAGCCGCTCCGTCGCGCCGCCAAGGAGGGTCTGGAGACCTACGCGCAGGCGTTCCTCGAAGCGGTCGGCACCAATCCGGCGATGTCCCGGGTGCTGCCGTTCGTTCTGTATGAAACGCTGGGCCCGACCCTGCCCGAGGGTCTCGCAGGCGCAGCGGCGTTGTGGGGGCTGGCGCAAAAAGCGGCGATGGCCTATCCCGAGGCGGTTCGCCGCGCCGGCCATGCCGACGGTAACGCGCTCTTCGAGGCGATCCTGCAGAGCCGCTCGGGTGTGACGTTCACCGTGCACGAGTACGAGGAAGACTTCGATCTGGTCGCCAACGCGGATCACAAGATCGCCCTCGAGATGCCGGAAATGCTCGACGAGATACGCGGGCTGCGCGACGCGCGATCTGCGCTGACGACTCCGGCGTTCCCGGTAGTGCTCTCGGCGGGTGAGCGCCGGGCGTACACCGCCAACGACATCTTCCGCGACCCCGGCTGGCGGAAGCGTGACGCAGACGGAGCACTGCGCGTCAGCGTCGAGGACGCGCACGCCCTTGGCCTGGTCGCCGGCGGCCGCGCACGCATCACGACCGCCGCCGGCAGCGCCGAAGCCAGCATCGAAATCAGCGAGGCGATGCTGCCCGGACACGCGTCACTGCCCAACGGACTCGGCCTTGACTACACCGGCGATGACGGCCAATCATATGTTCCCGGAGTGGCTCCGAACGCACTCACCTCCACCGAGTGGCGCGACGCATATGCCGGGACCCCTTGGCACAAGCATGTCCCCGCGCGCATCGAAGCCATTGCATCAATGTAGTTGAGCGACCAGCGCTTCCGTCACCTCCATCGTCGAGGCGGTGCCGTCCAGGTCGGCAGTTCGGGTCTCCGGTTTGGCCAATGTGGCCTCCATCGCGCTGAGTACCTCGGCGGCTGCGGAGGCGTGGCCGAGATGCTCCAGCATCATCGCCGCCGACCACACCGCGCCGACAGGGTTGGCGATGCCTCTGCCCGCGATGTCCGGTGCGGAGCCGTGGACCGGTTCGAACATCGACGGGTATTGCTTTGTCGGGTCCAGGTTGGCCGACGGCGCGATGCCGATCGACCCAGCGACGGCGGCGGCGAGATCGGAGAGGATGTCGCCGAACAGATTCGATCCCACCACCACGTCGAACCGGTCAGGCTGCAATACGAATTTGGCGGCGAGCGCGTCGATGTGTTCGCTGTCGAAACGCATGTCCGGGTGCAGGGCAGCCCGCTCGGCGACGACCTCGTCCCAGAACGGAAGGGTGTGCACGATTCCGTTCGACTTCGTGGCCGAGGTGACGTAGCGGCGGCGGGTCAGCGCGAGCTCGAACGCATAGTCCGCGATCCGGCTCACGCCGACTCTTGTGAAAATGGACTCCTGCACGGCGATCTCGTCCGGGAAGCCGCGATTCAACCGGCCGCCGACCTCGCTGTACTCGCCCTCGACGTTCTCCCGGACCACGACGAAGTCGACGTTGTCAGCGGTGAGTAGCGGACTCTGAACACCCTCGAACACCCGGATCGGGCGCAGGTTGACGTACTGACGAAACGCCCGCCGGATCGGGATGAGCAGCCCCCATAGCGAGACGTGGTCGGGCACCCCGGGCCAGCCGACGGCCCCGAGGAGGATCGCGTCGAACCCGCGCAGCTGGTCGATTCCGTCTGCCGGCATCATCGATCCTTCGCGTTCGTAGCGCTGGCAGGACCAGTCGAACTCGGTGTACTCGAAGTCGATCCGGTAGCGGGCGCACACGGCGTCCAGCACAGCACGGGCGGATGCGATCACCTCGCCGCCGATTCCGTCGCCGGGAATCACGGCGATTTTCTGTGCGGTCATCAACCGCCCAGCCCGAGCACGCCGACCATCACCGGCAACAGAATCATGATGAGAATCGCGCCGAGGACGTCGAACGTCAGGCCCGACCGAATCATGGTGGTTATCTTCACGGCGCCAGAGCCGTAGACCACCGCGTTCTGCGGCGTCGACACCGGCAACATGAAGCCGAACGAGGCCGCGAACGTCGCTGCGAGCGCAGGCACGAACGGGTTGATGCCGGCCGCCACCGCGACCGGGATGATGATCGGCACCACGACCGCCGCCGACGCCGTGTTGCTGGTGGTCTCCGAGACGAGGATGGCCAGCAACACGGCGAAGATGGTGATGGCGACGACGCTCGTCAGGCCCAGCGCGTCGTCGATGGACGTGCCGATCGTCTCGGCGAGGCCGGTATCGGCGAGCAATGAACCGAAAATGATGCCGGTACCGAACAGCACGATTGTGCCCCAGTCGATTTCGGCGGCATCGCGCCAACGCAGGGTGAACTCCCGGCTTTCCCAGTCGATCGGCAGCAGGTAAAGCAAGGCCGCGCCGAATACGGCGACCATGCCTTCGTCGAGCCGGTCGCTGATCGCCTCGTAGATTCCGGAGTCGGTGCCGGTGATCAAGGCGACGACACCGGGCAGTATCCACAGCGTCACCGTGATTCCGAACGCGATGAGCGTGTTCTTCTCGGCGCGGGAGAGTGGGCCCATCTCCTCGCGCTGCTGCGCGACGTACTCTGAGACGCCTTCGATGTGTTTGATCTCCGGCTTGTTGAGCCGCAGCAGGATAAATGCGAGCGCAATGAACATCAGCAGGCAGATCGGGATGGCCATTACCATCCACTGCCCGAAGCTGATGCGCTCTCCAGTGGCCTCTTCGATGAGCCCACGTCCGATCAAGTTAGGCGGGCTGCCAACCGGCGTAAGCAGGCCGCCGACGCTCGCCCCGTAGGCGAGCATCAGCATGATGGCTGCTCCGACGCGGACACGCAACGGGTCGAAGTCCGGTTCGACGACACCGCGCTGCTGCATGAGTTTGGCGATGACGCCGAGGATGCCCAGCGCGGTGGGCAGCAGCATGGCCACAGTCGCGGTATTGGAAACGAACGCCGACAGCACGCACGTGATCGCACCGAACGCGATGATCACGCCCGTGGTGGACGATCCGGCGCGCGGCAGGGCCAGGATCCGGAATGCGAATCGTCGCGCCAGGCCGTGCTTGAGCATCGCCTGAGCGAGGATGAACGCC
The DNA here is from genome assembly GCF_050701515.1 of Mycobacterium sp. Classification (GTDB taxonomy): domain Bacteria; phylum Actinomycetota; class Actinomycetes; order Mycobacteriales; family Mycobacteriaceae; genus Mycobacterium. The sequence goes on from NZ_JBOGDB010000168.1 coordinate 29,051, forward strand.
CCGATGAACGTGAAGATCGTCGACGATCCGAACGGCGCCAGGACGTCGTCGACTCCGTCCACCCCCAGGAACACGATGACTGCGACGCCGAGCAGGCCGCCGATGGGGATCGGCACCGCCTCGGTGATCCACAGCACGATGACACCGAGCAGCACGCCGGCCAGCGTCTGCTGGTGTCCCTCCATATCGAGGGGCAGGGCGAGGAAGACGATCGCGAGCAGGGGCGCCAGGAACAGCCCGATCGTGCGCCGGCCCTTCTCGAACCGTTCCTCCTTCGGGGACAGCCGCTGCTCGCCGAGACTGCGATAGGTGGCATGGCCAAGCAGAGCTTTGTCGACATCGGTTCGATTGGCCTGGTTTTCGGCGGTCATCGTCTACTCCCTGAGAACGAGCGGCAACGCAACGTGTGGCAAGGGTCACACATTCTGCTCATCCTGAATGCTCATATCGCGCGAATTAATCTCGCGAGCGCGAGAGGTGGAAGAGTGCAGATTTGATGGACATGTTCTCCGGGCAACGCCAGTTCTCGGCCTACGGGCCGTCGTACTGGGGTGCGATCGCCGTCTTCGTGGTCGGCGCCGCGCTACTCGTTTGGCTGGGGCGCCGGCAGACCGAATCGCAGTCCCGTCGCTTCGGCCGCATCGTCGGAGGCTTCACCGCCGCGCTATATGGTTCGGTGCTGGTGTACTCGGTAATTCCGCCGAGCCTTGACAGGTCGTTACCGCTGCACTTGACCGACCTCGCCACCGCCACCTCCGCCTACGCATGGTGGTCGCAGCGACACTGGGCGTTCGCGCTCACCTACTTCTGGGGCCTGTCGCTGAGCGCGCAGGCATTGATCTCCCCGGCGCTACGGGGTCCCGACTTTCCGCATCCCCAGTTCCTTGGTTTCTGGGCGATACACCTTCTTGTCGTCTGGGCAGCCATCTACCTGACGTGGGGCCGGAGAATGCGCCCCGACTGGCGCAGCTATCGCATCGCGGTTGTGGTCACGCTGGCATGGGCGACGATCACATTCACCGTCAACCGGATCGCCGGGACAAATTACGGTTTCCTCAATGGAAAGCCCTCCACCGCGAGTCTGCTGGATGTCCTGGGTCCGTGGCCGATCTACTTGTTGGTCGGCGGAACCCTGGTGTTCTCCGTGTGGGCGATGATGACCTGGCCATGGGTGAGGACCGAGGGGTCTATTCGGCGCTCGGACGCTTGAGTTGGTGACCGTGCACGCCTTCGGTGTAGGCGGTCTCCGCATGCTGAGCGAAGTCGATGCCCGACATCTCGTCCTCGCGCCGAATGCGGAATCCCATGGTGTCATCGATGACCTTCGCGATGACGAAGGAGACAGCGAAGGCGAATAACCCGACGACCGGGATGGCAAGAGTCTGCTTACCCAACAGGGTCAGCCCGCCGCCGAAGAACAAGCCTTCGGGGCCGCCGGATACCACCTCGGCCGCCAGCAGGCCGATCAAGAATGTGCCGACCACGCCGCCGACGAAGTGCACACCGACAACGTCGAGGGAGTCGTCATAGCCGGCCTTGAACTTCCAGCCGACCGCGAACGAACACACGACACCGGCAGCCATTCCGACCACCATTGCGCCGAGAGGCGAGACGAATCCGCACGATGGCGTGATTGCGACCAAGCCTGCGATGACGCCGGAGGCGGCACCCAACGTCGTCGGCCGGCCGTCCCGAATCCGTTCGACGGCAAGCCAGCCCAGCATGCCGAGGCAACCAGCGAGCAGCGTGTTGAATAAGACGACCGCCGCCTTGCCGTCAGCTGTGAGAGCCGAGCCCGAGTTGAAACCGAACCATCCGAACCACAGCAGTCCGGCACCGAGCAGAACGAGCGGCAGGTTGTGGGGCCGCATCGCCTCGGACCCGAATCCGATGCGCGGACCGAGGACCAGCGCGAGAGCGAGCGCGGACGCCCCGGACACGATTTCGACGACCAGCCCGCCCGCGTAGTCGACCGTGCCCAGCTTTGCCAGCCAGCCGTCCGGACCCCAAACCCAGTGGGCGACAGGCGCGTATACCGCCACCGTCCAGGCCGCTGCGAACACCATCCATCGCGAAAACCTCGCGCGATCGGCGATGGCGCCGCTGATCAGTGCGGCGGTGACGACGGCGAATCCCAACTGAAACATCACGAAGAGGAGCTCAGGAACGTTGGATCGAACGGTGGTCGGATCGATGCCGATCAGCCCGATGTGGTCCACGTTGCCTACCAGACCGCCGCCGGCATCCTCGCCGAACGCCAGAGTGTAGCCGGCCACCAGCCACGCGACCGTGACGACGGGGATCGAGATGAAGCACATCATGATCATGTTGAGCACGCCCGTCGACCGCACCATGCCGCCGTAGAAGATGGCGAGCCCGGGCGCCATCAACACCACCAGCGCGGTACAAGTAAGCAGCCAGGCGGTCGCGGCCGGGTCGATCTCCATGCGGACTCCTTTGTCTGGACAAACGCTCGGAGGAGATTATGACGCCCAGACGCTGGATTCTTGCCAGATTTTCCGTAGTGGTTCAAGATGCCGGGGACAGAATTTAGCTGGAGCCGGGGTTCCGTGGGGCGGAGGCGTCGACGTGGCATTCGATGTGGATGCTCTACGGAAGAAGTACGCGTATGAGCGCGACCGGCGTTTGCGCTCCGACGGGATCGCACAGTATGTCGAGATCGCTGGTCCGTTTGCCCGCTTCGCGGACGATCCTTGGAGCGATCCGGATTTCACCCGTGACCCACTGTCAGACGAGGTCGATGTCGCGATCGTCGGGGCCGGTTTCGGGGGCCTGCTGACCGGCGCCCGACTGCGGCAATTTGGCGTGCAGAGCATCCGGCTGATCGACAAGGCCGCCGACGTGGGAGGCACCTGGTACTGGAATCGGTATCCGGGTATCGCCTGTGACGTCGAGTCATACGTTTACATGCCCTTGCTCGAGGAACTGGGTTGCGTTCCGACCGAGAAGTACGCCAAGGGCGACGAGATCTTTGCACACTGCCGCCGTATCGCCGGACACTATGACCTGTATCGCGATGCCTGCCTTCAGACCGAGGTCAATGAGATCCGCTGGGACTCAGCCGTTTCACGCTGGATCATCTCGACGAACCACGGCGACGCGATTCGGGCACGGTTCGTGGCGATGGCCAACGGCTACTTACAGAAGCCGAAACTTCCTGGCATCGAAGGAATCACGGAGTTCGAGGGGCACGCTTTTCACACCAGTCGATGGGACTACGAGTACACCGGTCCAGACCTGGCCAGGCTGTCGGATAAGCGCGTCGGAATTATCGGCACCGGCGCGACCGCGATCCAGTGCGTGCCCCACCTGGCGAGGTCGGTAAAACATCTGATGGTCTTTCAGCGCACCCCGTCTACCGTCGATGTTCGCGCAAATCGTCCGACCGATCCGAGTTGGTCGGCCGATCTGGAGGAGGGTTGGCAGCGCCGCCGCATCGAGAACTTTCAGCTACTGACCGCCGGCGGTGAAGCCGACGAGGACCTGGTCAACGACGCATGGACCAGCATCGTCAAGAAGCTGTTCGTGATGCGGCAAACCAGCATCGCGGGCATGTCCGACGAAGAGCGTAAGCGGACCGTCGATATGGCTGACTTCGCCAAGATGGAGGAAATCCGTGCCCGCGTCGACGCGATCGTGACCGACCGTGCCACTGCGGAAGCGCTCAAGCCTTGGTACGGCTACTTCTGCAAGCGCCCGTGCTTTCACGACGAATATCTGCAGACGTTCAACCGCGAGAACGTCACCCTCGTCGACACACAGGGCCGGGGAGTCGAGCGGATCACGGACAACGGTCTGATGGTGGGCGGCACAGAACACACTGTCGACTGCCTCATCTTCGCGACCGGGTTTGAGGTGGGAACCGACTATTCCCGACGCACGGGTTTCGAACTCGTCGGCCGAGACGGCTTGACGCTCACGGACAACTGGCGCGACGGCGTTCGGACGCATCATGGCCTGAACATCCATGGCTTCCCAAACTGCTTCGTGCTCAGCATCGCCCAGTCCGGTTTCACCGTGAACTTCCCGTACCTCCTTGATATCCAGGCACGCCACGTGGCCTGGGTGGTGGCGTGGGGATTGAGTCATGCGGCCACGGAGCTGGAGGCTTCGGCCAACGCAGAGGAAGCGTGGGTCGAAATGGTGGTCGAACGGTCCACGGCGAGCGCTGAACGGGCGAAGTCATGCACACCCGGTTATTACAACCGTGAAGGCCAGGCGAACGAGAAGACTCGTCAGGGGAGCTTCTTCTTCGGCAGTCCAACCGAATACGCGGATATCCTCGAGGCCTGGCGGGAGCAGGGTCTGCTGGAGGGACTCGAGATCCGCGGCGAGCAACTCATCGGACATTGATCACGGTGGGCGATCGACGACGCACCCGCCGATACCTTGTGGGTCGGATGCGGGCGATGACTCGACGTCGTCGTCCACCGCGAGTGGTCATCATCGGCGCGGGTTTCGGCGGACTCGCCGCCGCGGTGGCGTTGCGACGCAAAGGCATCGACGATCTGTTGATCATCGAGCGCGCCGATGGCGTCGGTGGGACCTGGCGCCGAAATATCTATCCGGGCGCGGCCTGCGATATCCAGAGCCATCTGTATTCGTTCTCGTTTGCGCCCAATCGGTCGTGGAGTCGTACGTACTCCTACCAGCCGGAGATCCTTGCCTACCTCGAAACGGTCGCCGATGACTTCGACCTTCGCCGTCACCTGCTACTGGGAACTAGCGTGCGCACGGTGCGGTGGGACGAGAAAGGACTGCACTGGGACGTCGAGCTGGCCGACGGGGATACGAACCGCATGGTTGTCGCGGATGTGATCGTCAGCGCCGTCGGACTGTTCGGTTCCGTGAGGTATCCCGACATCGAGGGACTGGCTGATTTCTCCGGTGAAGTCATGCACACGGCGCAGTGGGACGCCACCGTCGACTTGACCGGCAAGCGGGTGGGGGTGGTCGGTACCGGGGCAAGTGGTGTGCAGGTCGTACCCGAACTCGCCAATACGGCGGGGCAACTGACGGTCTTTCAGCGCACGCCACCCTGGATGGTGCCGAAAGAGGACCGCGCCTACAGCGTCGGCGAGTTGTCTCGGTTCCGTCGCAGGCCGTGGGCCCCACGACGCGAGCGGTGGCGGTTGTGGAAATTCCAACATGGCCTCACCGCTTTGACCGCCGACCACCCGCGACTTGCCGAGGTCCAGGAGTTGTCTGCGGCCTTTCTACGGCGGAATGTCGCTGACGAACGGCTCCGCGATGCGTTGACACCTCGCTATCCGTTCCGCTGTAAGCGGGTCCTACTCGGTGAGAAGTACTATGCGGCTTTGCAACACGCACACGTCGGCCTGGTGACGGATCCAATTCAGCGCATCACCCCTACATCGATCATCACCGCGGCCGGCAAGATCGTCGATGTCGACCTGATTGTGATGGCAACGGGGTTCGAAACCACCAGCTATCTGTCCGGCATCGAGGTCATCGGGGTCGGAGGCGAAAGTCTGCACGAACGTTGGGGTTTGGACCCTCGGGCCTATCTCGGGGTGGCTGTCAGCGGCTTCCCGAATTTCTTCATGCTGTACGGCCCGAACACTAACCAGGGGGCGAATTCCATCATCTACATTCTGGAAGCCGGCGCCCGACTGGTGGCCAGTGCGGTGAGTAGGCTCGCACGCCACGGCGGCTTTGTGGATGTGCGACCCGAGGCCGAAAACCGGTTCAACAAGCAGATTTCGGCTGAGCTGGAACGTACCATTTGGACGCGATGCGACAGCTACTACCGATCGCCAACTGGCCGCATCGTGACCCAATGGCCTCATTCCGAACTCGACTATGCCTGGGCGACCTGGCGGCTACGTCTACGCGACTGGACTCACGACAGTTCGTCGCAGAAGGTCAGCCGATAGCGGACTAACACCCCGCGATGCGGAAGCAACACGATCCCGCGTCGGACTTGTCGGTCCTGACTCTTGTGTACAGCTTCGAAACTTCCGGAGCGCAGCAGCGTTTGGAGAGCAACGGTCAGCTCGAGAAGGCTGAAGCTTGCGCCGAGGCAGCGCTTGATACCACCGCCGAAGGGGATCCACCCGTAGGTCGGCGGACTCGCATCGAGGAATCGCTCCGGCCGAAACTCGTGCGGATGGTCATAGGTTTCGGCATTGAGATTGACCTCGCCGATGTGCGGGACAATCCGCGTCCCGGCCGGCACGGTGTACTCGCCGAGCCGATAGTCGCCGGCGGTGTAGCGACCGGTGAATGGGGAAGGGGGTCGAATGCGAAGCGTTTCGTTGATCACTGCCTCGGCGTACGTTGTCGATTCGGCTGCTTCGGCTTCGGCCCGCACTTTGGCCTGCACATCGGGGTGATGCAGCAACAAGTCGATCATCCAGGCCAACGTGGTGGCGGTGGTTTCGTGTCCGGCCAGCACCAGAGTGACCAGATCGTCTCGAATTTCCTTGTCCGTCAGGTACTCGCCGCCCTCGCTGCGGGTTGTGAGCAGTAACGACATAATGTCGGTGCGGTCGTGCAGATCGGGGTCCCGACGCCGGGCGGCGATCATGGGTGTCAGCAGCTGGTCGATTCCCTGGTTGGCGCGATCGAGCTTGGGCCAGCGCTTCAACCCTCCCAGCGAGTGCAGGGCGACGCGCAGAATCAGTTGTTCCGACGACCCCAGATCCAGCAGGGTCTCGAAGGGACGCCCTAGCCGGGTGCGCTCGTCGCGGTCTTCGACACCGAACATGACGCGGAGAATCACGTCGAGGGCGAGTTCACGCGCTGCGCGCAACATGCTGAACGACGTGTCCGTCGGCCAGGTGGCGAGCGCACGTCGCGTGCTGTCCTCGATGGTCGGCTTGTAGTTCTCGAGCGCCTTGCCATGCAGCGGGGGCGTCAACAGCTTTCGGCGGCGCAAGTGTTCGGGTTCTTCTTGCACGAACATCGAACCCGTTCCGTAGATGATGGCGGACGGACGCACGCCCCGCCCGCCCAACAAGACGTCGGGCTTCTCGGTGAACACCTGCTTGACCAGTTCCGGATCCTTGATGAGAACCACGGGTATGCCCGGCAGCGGAATCGAAACCACGGGTCCATAGATTGCGAACAGGCGTCGTGCCATCCATTGTCCGGCGACCAGATATCCGGCGCCGCAGGCGGCTGCGACCAGCGGGCGGATCGGGCCTATCACCCGCGGGCCCGGAGGTCGGCGCTCGGCCGGAGTCGTCGAGGTACGACCGTCGGCGGCCGTCATCTCAGTATCTGCCGAACGCGAGCACGACGTTGTGCCCGCCGAAACCGAACGAATTGCTGATCGCGTACCCGTAGTTGCCCGGCCGCGGCCCACCGGCGACTACGTCGAGATCAATCTCGGGATCGAGGTTGACCAGGTTGAGTGTGGGCGGGATGATCCCGTCGCGCAGCGCCAGTACGGTGAGTATCGCCTCGACCGCACCGACCGCGCCGACCGAATGGCCCAGAGCCGCCTTGGGTGCGTAGACGGCCGGCTTGTGACCGCCCATCGCGTTGTTGATCGCCTTGCCCTCGGCCAAGTCGCCGATTGCGGTGCCGGTGGCGTGCGCGTTGACGTGCTCAATGTCGGTGGGCGTCAGCCCTGCCAGCTGAATCGCCTGCGTCATCGCGTCACCGGCCTGTTCACCGTTGGGATCCGGCGCCACGATGTGGTAGCCATCCGAGGTGATGCCGGCACCCATCAGCCGGGCGAGGATGTTGGCGCCGCGCGCCTTGGCGTGCTGCTCGGTCTCAACAACCATCAGCGCTCCCGCCTCGCCGAACACAAAACCGTTGCGATCCCGGTCGAACGGGCGGCAGGCGCCGGGCGGGTCGTCGTTGGTGGTCGACAACACTATCCGCATCCCGGCAAATCCGGCGAGCGGCACCGCCTCGATCCTCGTCTCGACACCCCCGCAGATCGCGATATCCGCCTCGCCCAGCACGATGTTGCGCCACGCATCGGCGATGCCTTCGGCTCCCGAAGCACACGCCGATACCGGCGTGATGACAGCGCCCTTGGCCCGGCGCTCCAGCCCCACCGCGGCGGACACCGCACTGGGCATGTACTTCTGCACGGCGAACGGCGAGACCGCCTTCATGCCGCGTGCTCGCATGTCGTCGTAGCTGAAGACGAGTTCCTCGGTCGAGCCCATCCCGGTACCGATCGAGATCATCAAACGTTTCGGATCGACCTCCGGCGAGCCGGCGTTTTCCCACAGTCGCCGGCCCAGCACCGTGGACATCTTCTGCAGATACGACGGACGGCGCGGATCCACCTGCGCCGGTTCATAGTCGAAATCCTCCAGGAGATGGCCACCGATGCGAACGGGAAGGTCGTACTGCTCGACCCACGGATCCTCGAGCGTGCGGATGCCACTCTGCTGGTCGAGCAGCCTCTTCCAGGTGCCTTCCGCACTCGTTGCCAGGGCCGTCGTCATCGCGATGCCGGTAACGACCACATTGGGAAACCCACGCCCAGTAGCCAACGCTGCCATTTCGCCTACGCTGCTCCGTTCCTTTAGTCGTCGGCGCTTTCCATTTCCGCGGGGCCGCAAATTGACCCTACAGCTGCGCGATCACACATCACGCACAGCCGTGGGGGAGACGGCCTCCACGACAGGGGAGAGCGGCGCTACTGTAATGATCCGGGAAGTTGCAATCACCGGGTCGGGGCGGGATGGAGAAGCATGGCAGCGCTGACCACCGGCGGCGGGTTCCCCGACGTCGTCGTCACGGCCGTCGCATCGACCACTCCCATCGCGCCCGATGCGGAGGACACGTGGCAGGGTTTACTGGACGGCCGAAGTGGCATCCGCACTCTGGATAATCCCTTCGTCCGGGAGTTCGAATCGCCGGTTCGTATCGGTGGACGGCTGCTGGAGAGCTTCGACGAGCAGCTGAGCCACAAGGAGCGGCGCCGGCTGTCTTACATGCAGAAGATGGCCACTGTGCTGGGCCGGCGAGTTTGGGAAAACGCCGGATCACCCGACATCGACACTAAACGGCTGATGGTCTCGATCGGGCTCGCGCTGGCCACAACCGAGGACCTTGTCTTCCGCTATGACGACTGGCGGGCACGGGGCATGCGGGCGGTGTCGCCGCTGGAAGTGCAGATGTATATGCCCAACGCGCCGGCCGCCGCAGTTGGGTTGGATCGTCAGGCCAAGGCCGGGGTGATCGCACCCGTGTTGGCCGACGCCTCGGGTGCCGCGGCCATCGCCCGGGCGTGGCGACACATTGTTCTCGGCGGGGCCGACATCGCGATCTGCGGTGGGGTCGAGACCATCATCGAGGCGGTGCCCATCGCGGCGTTCGTGCAGCTTGGCATGTTGTCGACCAACAATGACGACGCGGCCGGTGCTTGCCGCCCGTTCGACGAGAATCGCGACGGCATGGTATTCGGTGAAGGCGGCGCGCTAATGGTCATCGAAACCGAGGAGCACGCCAAGGCGCGCGGCGCGTCCATCCTGGCCCGTCTGATGGGGGCGGGCATCACGTCCGACGGCTACGACGTCGTCGAACCGGACCCGAGCGGCGAGCGGGCCGGCGATGCCATCACTCGCGCGATCCAGCTGGCCGGTCTGACACCGACCGACATCGACCACGTCAACGCACACGCAACCGGAACCACGTTCGGGGACCTGGCCGAAGCGCTCGCCATCCGCAACGCCCTAGGAAACCACAAGCCGGCCGTCTATGCGCCCAAAGCGGCGTTGGGCAACTCGATGGGCGCCACCGGAGCGGTGGAAGCCGTACTTACCGTTCAGGCGCTGCGGGACGGTGCCGTGCCGCCCACCCTCAACCTCGAAAAACTCGACCCCGAGATCGATCTGGATGTCGTGGCCGGCCAGGCGCGCCACGGCAATTACCGGTGGGCCGTAGCGAATTCGTTCGGTCTCGGCGGGCAGAATGTCGCTCTGGCGTTCGGCGCGTACTGACCCGATTACGTCGTAAGGGTGAACTGTCCCACCTGAGTGATGCCTCGGCGGAAGAAGTCGGCACATCCCGTCAGGTACCTGCGGTAGCGCTCGTAGACCTCTTCGGACGTGACGGCGACCGCCTCGTCACGATGTGCCGCTAGATTCGCCGCCCATATATCCAGTGTCCGGACATAGTGCGGGTTCAAGAGCTGCATTCCTTCCAGCGAAAAACCGGCGTCGCGGGAGAATTCAACGATGTCTTGCTCGGATGGCACCCCGCCGCCCGGAAATATCTCCTTGGCGATGAACCGCATGAACTTCAGGTCGGTGATGGTGGGCCGGGCCTCTTTGGGCCAGTTGCTCAAGGGCAGTGGGCGCCCCATTATCGTCTGCAACACCATCCGGCCGCCGCTGGGCAGGATACGGTGGGCCGTTTCGAAGTATGCCGCATACCGCGTCTTCGGGAACGCCTCGAATGCCTCGATGCTGACGATGCGGTCGACCGGGTCGCCGAACTCCTCCCAGCCGTGCAAAAACACCTGGTGGGAGCGGTCGGTATCGACCTGGTCCAGAAGCTGCTGGCAGAAGGCGTGCTGATTCTTGCTCAAGGTCAGCCCGATGACGTTGACGTCGTGCTTCTCCATCGCGCGCTTCATCGTGGAGCCCCAGCCACAGCCGACGTCGAGCAGCGTCATCCCGGGCTGCAGGCCCAGCTTGCCAAGCGCGAGGTCGGTCTTGGCGAGCTGCGCCTCTTCAAGCCTCATGTCCTCGCGCTGGAAGAACGCGCAGCTGTAGGTCCGCGATGGATCCTGGAACAGCCCAAAGAAATCATCTGATAGGTCGTAGTGGGCCTGCACGTCCTCGAACAGGGGCCGCATCTTGGTCGAGCCCGAACTGCTGTCAGCCATTCTTGGTCGATCCCTCCAGGTGGATTGGATCGAAATCTACTGGTACGAATCCGTTGATGCTACTCGCCGCACCGGGGTGGATAAGCATTCCTTTCAGGTCGTGTTGCCTCGCGCCGGAGCTCCGTTTCGACCGTTTCGCGGCGGCCGAGCTATGCCTTTTCGCAGGTGAACTGGCAGACGTCGGTGTAGCCCCTGCGGAACAGGTCGGCGCAGCCGGTCAGGTACTTCATGTACCGCTCATACACCTCTTGGGAGGTGATCGCGATGGCCTCGTCCTTCTTGGACTCGAGATTTGCCGCCCAGATGTCGAGCGTCTTGGCGTAGTGCGGCCGCAGCGCCTGGACCCGGGTCAGGTTGAAGCCAGCCTTGGTGATGTGCTCTTCGAGCTGCGGGACCTGCGGCAGCCGGCCACCGGGGAAGATCTCGGTGAGGATGAACCTGATGAAACGCAGCAACGACATCGTGGTGGGCAGCTGGCGCTCCTCCACCTCTTCGTCGGTCGGTACGACGATGGTGTGCAGCAGCATCACGCCATCGTCGGGCAGTAGCTCGTAGGTCAACTTGAAGAAGGGGTCATAGCGTTCGAATCCCCAGTGCTCGAACGCGCCGATCGACACAATCCGGTCCACGGGCTCAGTGAACTGCTCCCAGCTCTGCAGCAACACCCGCTTGCTGCGCGGGCTGTCCGAGTCGGCGAACAACTGTTCAATGTGTGACTTCTGGTTATTGGAAAGCGTCAGGCCGATGACGTTGACGTCGTATTTCTCGACCGCCCGCATCATCGTGGAGCCCCAGCCGCAGCCGACGTCGAGCAGCGTCATCCCGGGCTGCAGGCCCAGCTTGCCAAGCGCGAGGTCGATCTTGGCGCGCTGGGCCTCCTCCAGCGTCATGTCATCGCGCTCGAAGTATGCACAGCTGTAGGTCTGGGTGGGGTCCTGCCACAGCCGGAAGAAGTCGTTTGACAGGTCGTAGTGGAACTGGACTTGCTCGGTGTTCGACCCGCGGACCTCCTTTCGGCCGCTAGGCGTCACGGTCGCTGTTTCATTTGGTGTCTGTGTCACTGCTGCCCCTGTTCGTGTTCGCTGCCACGCCGCGTGCGAGACTACACCCGCGCGTAACTACGTGTCGTCCTAGGAGTCGAGCGGACCTTGACGAAGGTTCCTACACGCTGTAGGAAAGATCCTACGTAGTGTAGGAAAGGTTTGGGGAGCCGTGAATATCCGCGAGTGGTTGTCGTTGCCTAAGGCAGAGCCCGCCGAGGACTACGGCTTTTTCGGCCCCGACTCGGTGACGTGGAGGGTGTGGAGTTATCCGACGTCGCTGTCGATCGGGTTCCAACGTGCGGTCGTCATCGAGGAGCTCGACCCTGCGCTAGTCGCGGCCGTGGACAGGACGCACGACATCTATGCCCGACCCCGCACCCGGTATGACCGGACGCTGCGCTACTTCGCGATGGTGGCCTTCGATGACAGCCGGTCCACCGCCAAGGCTGCGGACGTGTTGGTCAAGATCCATTCCAAGGCCGTCGGCGTCGACCCGGTCACCGGTCAGAACTACGACGCGAACGATGCGGCGTCCCAGCTGTGGATCCACCTCACCGCCTGGCACTCCATCCTCGTCGCCTACGAGAAGTACGGTCCCGGCCGGCTCTTGGCAAAAGAGGAGGCGCAATACTGGGACGAATGTGCGCGCGCTGCCGAACTGCAAACCTGCGACCCCGCCGACGTTCCGCGCAGCCGCGAGGGCATTCAGCAGTACTTCGAGAAGATGCGTCCGCAACTGGTGGGGTCGGACATCGCCATACAAGCGATGAGGCACCTGTTGCGAGCCGACGTGATGCTGCCGCAGATGCCGCTCTTGCTGCGCCCGTTCACCAAGGCCATCACGGCGTTCTTGCGTCGGGGCACGCTGGCGACGATGCCGCGATGGATGCGGGAGATGGTCGGGCTCAGCACATCTCGAGTTCTCGATGCGATGGTTGTGCCGCCGCTGCGCGCGGCGTTCACGGTGATCGGGATGAGCAAGCGCCTGCAGCTGATCCTGCTTCGGCTGATCTCCCCGGCGACGCTTCCGATCGGCACGCGTGTCCTGCTGTCCATCCCGCCGAAGGATCCGGCCATCATGACGCCGCGCGAAGCCCAGACGCGGTATGGCTATGCCGTTCCCAGCCAGGCGCACTTCGAGTTTCGCGAAAAGCAACTGGTCCGCGTTTTCGGCGAAGGCGTTGCGCCCAGCGAGGAGGGCATCCTCGAATCTCAGCCGATTCTCGGCGCGATAGGCCGATGACTTCGTCGCAGATTGCAACACCCAACCGCGTTCGAGCCGAACACCTCGGGCCCGAGCGGCGGCGGCCGCAGGTTCTCGACACCGCATTGCAAATCGCCGCCGAGGACGGCGTCACGAACGTGACGATGGCTGCCATCGCTACCCGCATGGGAGTCACCCGACCCGTTGTGTACGCCTGCTACGGCGGACGCGGGGAGGTGCTCGCCGCGCTGTTGGACCGCGAGACCGGATTGGTGCTTACAGGTTTGGCCGGTATGCTCCCGCCTCCTCGCACCGGATCGATCGAGCAGCTGTTCATCGACGGGTTCCGTGCTTTACTCACCGCAGTCCGCGATCGTCCCGCTTCGTGGCGGATCATGTTCGCCGGCGACCCAGATCCTGTGCTGGCCGGCACCTTCGCGCGCGGTCGTGCGCAGGTCGCTCGCCAGGTCGAGACGGTAATGCGGCCACTGCTGGAGCGATGGCAGGTCGACGAGATCGACCGCGTCTTGGCTCCGCTGAGCGAGGTGTTCCTCGCGATCGGCGAAGCGGCGGTGCGCATGATGCTCGATGCCGATCAGGAATCGACGCCAGAACGCCTTGCCGACATCTTCGGTAGGGCTGCTTACCGAGCCATGAGGGCGACCCGCTAGGTGCTGATCGTCCTATTGCTCACAAGCTTTCGCGCTATCGCCTCAGGAAGGAAACGCACTATGCCGCCCACCCGAAACATCATGGCCTGCGTGGCCGCCGCAGCTACCGCTGTACTCGCAGTTGGCTGCCAGAACGCGGAGCCCATCGGGTCAGCGACGCCTCTTAGCAGCGAAGTATCGACAAGTCGAATCGCCCAACCGGCGGGGCAATTCACCTTGCAGGGCGCAATTTTGGAAAAATTCCTTGACACCGGCAGCGCGAGCGGGCCGTTGGGCCAGCCCATTTCCGACGAGCAAGCAGGCCCAAATGGCGGGCGATACAACAAGTTCCAAAGCGGTGTCGTCTACTGGACGGCGCAGACAGGAGCCCACATCATGCAGGGCAAAATTCGCGCGGCTTGGGAAGATACCGGCGGCGCTGGTGGGCCGCTGGGGTACCCGACCACTGACGAAATAGTCATTGCCGGCGGCTCGCGAGCCGAATTTCAACATGGCGTTATCACCGTTATCGACGGCGAGCCTCGTGTCGAGATACGTTGAGCGCTAAGGCGATCAGGCGTGCGGTGCACGAGCAGACCGCGAGCAAGGTCTGAGTTTTGCACCTGTTGGATTGGCTGGCTACCAGTACCCGAGCATCCGCCCTGCCGTGAGGGCTGTCAGCCAGCTGATGAGCGACACACTACCCATCATCGCCAGCCGCCGGGCCTCGGCGTGGGACAGATCGCGGGTTGTGTGAGCCTTCCACGCCGCGGTGCGGCGCAGCACGAGGGCGTTGACGAATCCGAGTCCGATTGCCGAGAACTTCACCACCAGGAACGGGTTGTCCTCGTATTCAAGAGCACTGGTCGCGAGGAGGCAGACGCCGCTGGTCGCGGCGACTGCGAAGCCTGCTATCGCCACCGGGGCAGCAGTAGCCGTGATCGCAGGGAGCGGCGTGCGGCGCCATACCCCCACCAGCCGCAGATCGAGAATGAGCACGGCGCCAAACAGGGCCGCGATACCGAGGATGTGAATCAGGTTGACGATTGGGTAGGTCCACAGCCCGGAGCCGCGCATGAACTCGCCCAGCGCAGACGACTGTAGCCAGGCGAGCAGTTCATGCATGCGCGCACGCTGCAGAGCGGCGACGCCGGCACGCGCCTAGCGTCGGAGTCCTTGGATCGGCCGTCACTCGCGGTCGGGGTAGACGTTGAACACCGTGTCGTTCCACGTCAGGCGTTCTGTCTTGATTTCGAGCTTCGTCTCGTCGCGATGCCGGTGGCCGCTCGCGGTCACGGTGGCGCCGACTGGGACGGCATCCTCATCCAGGCCCGCACGTGCAGTACGTGCCGACGGAGCGAGCACGACCTCCCAGACCTCTTCATCGACGCTCATCTGCGCCGTGGCATGCGAGCCGGCAAGGCTTACGGGCGTCACTAGCTTGCCCGTGATTTCGAATTGCGCGTCCTGATATTCGCTCCACCCGTGGTGGGCGCTCACGGGCGCCGCCAAACCTACGGCCACGAGGACGACGGTGGCGGGTATCGCCACCCACCTGGAGTGCTTCCGCATATCGGACCTCCTAGGTGGACCCTACTCCCACATGATCGCCGCACTTGACCAGTCGGCCGTGACCGCCGATGACACTGGCGTTCGAAGCGATCCATTCTGTGAGGGTCGCGAATTGAGGTTCAGCGCTGGCATCGATCATCTCGGGCGAGCATGCTGACCCCATGACCAGAGATGAAGTCACCGCTCAAATCGTCTCGGCCCGGCTGGCAAAGGGTCTGTCGTGGCAACAGCTCGCCGATGCTATTGATCGGCCGGTTGTGTGGACAACATCAGCGTTGCTCGGCCAGCATCCGATACCGGCAGAGTCGGCCAAGGTACTGGTGCAGATGCTCGGTCTCGACGAGGCGGCGGTGCCGGTGCTCGTCGCGGTGCCGATGCGTGGCGGGCTACCAACGGCCGTGCCAACGGACCCGACGATCTACCGTTTCTACGAGGTACTTCAGGTATACGGCGGCGCGATCAAAGCATTGATCCACGAGAAGTTCGGCGATGGCATCATGAGCGCCATCAATTTCAGCGTCGATGTCCAGAAGAAACCGCACCCGGCGGGCGAGCGTGTTGTCGTGACGCTCGACGGGAAATTCCTGCCCTACGACTGGACAGCCGCCGAGGGTTGAGGTGCGCCGACTTGTCGCTGCGGCGCCAGAAGCGTTGTGCCGATGGATGTTCCGAGCCCCGCTACGCCACCTTAAATCGTCACAGTGACGTTTTAAGGTGGCGTAGCGGGACTACCGGAGGAGGGCAGTCGAAACCGGCATGGCGGCGGAGCACCCGGCAGACGCGTCCACGATGGGCGTTGAACCGCGTCTTAGTTGTGGTGTGTCGCACATGTGCCAGCGCCGGGCGATCCGGGTTGTTCTGTGCGTGTTCTCGGGGGGACTGTGTTGATACTCGCCGCACACGAAGCCGTTCACTCGATCTCCTGCCCAGTCGTCGGGTCGCGAGGAGCTCGGTTTTGTGTTTGCTGCTGCAGCCGGATGAGCCGGGGGAGTGCCTCGAAGTCCTTGTCACGGCCGGCTGCTTCCTTGGATGCGATTACATCATCGAGGCTGGCGACCAGAACCCGCACGCCGTCGATGCTCATCGGCGTCGCGCCGACCCGCAGCGCATCGAAACCGTCGACGAAGCCGGAAGGCGCAAATGTCAGGTCAAGATCCCCGAACCGGGTCGTCAGGTTCAGCACACTCATTCCCTGCAACGACTCCGCCGAGGCGCTGAACGGAAGTGCCTCGCTCCCCGCGGCGCGGATCTTCGCTCCGAGATCGGTCAGCGCGGCGGCGAGATTCGCCAGGTTAGGCGTGAGCCGCGCCGGCACGATGTCGACGTCAATCGTCGCCATTCCCGATCCCTGCAGCAGGGCGGCGTAGCCGCCGATCAACACGTAGTCGACGTCGTGGCGAGCGAGCACCTCCAGAATCGCCGCGGGGGCGAATTCAGGCATGTGTCGCTTCACGCGCAAGGCGTGCCTGCTCGGCCTGCATATGCTCACGCTCCGTGGGGCTGCGCCGCTGCTCTTGCTCCCAGAGCACATCGTCATGATCGTCGTATGGCACCAGCTGCGTGGACAGCGACAGGTCCACGGCTGCAAGGATTTTAGCCATCGTGGGGTGGGTCGGCTGACGCGCCCCCGACTCGATCTTGGCGATCGTGCTGTACGGCACGCCCGCATTGGTCGCCAACTGACGCTGCGTCAAACCCGTTTTCGCGCGCGCCACCCGCAGGACGTTTCCCGCCCACGTGTCTATGCTGCGC